>CALBNA010000323.1 GCA_937896205.1 uncultured Campylobacter sp.
CAACAGTCCTTTCATCATATCGACTGATTCAAGCACTACGTCCATGATATCGGGCGTTATTTTTAGCTCGTCTTTTCTAGTTTCAAATATCGAAACGCAGTCCACTGGGATCTTAAAGCCGCTTTGGCTCGCGCTTTGAGCGTTTACGTCGTTTGCACCCCAAACGCATAAATTTAAAGTTAGTAAAATCAAAATTTTTTTCAAGCTTTCGCCTCTTTTTTCCTAGTAAAATTCATCGTCGCAAACTCGTCCAGAGCCGTAGCTTCGGCCTTTTTTATCTTTTCTATTTGCGCGCTAAAGTCCTGCGTTTGCAGGTATTTCATCTTTTCGTACTCCAAATTTGCCGCCTTGTACTGCCGCTCGAGGTGCGCGATGTTTTTTTTCATTAGCTCGAGCCGCTCGGTTAGCAGATTTTTCTCTCGCCGCATAGCGCCCAGAAGCTCCAGCGAACCGCGCAGATCGGCCGCAGAGCCGCTTGAAGGCATTTCAAATTTTGAAATTTGCTCGGCAGCCTGCGCTATGAAGCCCTCTATCATCGCCGCTTCGTTTCTGGTTCTTGCTAAATTTAGCTCGATTTTGTCTAAATTTCGCTTTTTTATATTTACGATTTGCGTAAATTTGCTTTTCATCTTAGCGAACTATCGTGTCTTCACGCTCCGGGCTCGTGGATACTATGCCGACTTTTACGCCCGTGATCTCCTCGATGCGCTTGATAAAGGCCTTTGCATTTGCGGGTAAATCCTCAAATTTACGCGCTCCTTCTACCTTATCCCAGCCCTCAAGCTCCTCATAGACCGGCTTTACGCCCTCCAAATCGCTTGGGAAATACTCGATTATCTTGCCGTTTTTCTCGTAGGCTTTGCAGATTTTTACCTTTTTAAAGCCGTCTAAAACGTCAAGCTTCATCAGCGCAAATTTATCCACGCCGTCAAGCCTCGCCGCATATCTCACACCTACTGCGTCAAACCAGCCCGTGCGGCGCGGCCTGCCAGTCGTAGCGCCGTATTCGCGTCCAATATCGCGTATCTTTTCGCCGTCCTCACCCATGTCCTCAGTCGGGAATGCGCCGTTGCCAACGCGCGTGGTATAGGCTTTGATGATACCGATCACCTCGCCGACGTTTTTAGGGCTTAGTCCGATACCGCTGCAGCTGCCTGCGGTTACGGTGTTTGAGCTAGTTACAAAAGGATACGTTCCGTGATCGATGTCTAGCAGCGTGCCCTGCGCGCCTTCTAGCAAGATTTTCTTATCCGCGTCTATCGCCTCCCACACCATGTGCGTGGTATCTACGATAAATTTACCAAGTGCGGCCTCGTAGCTCTTTAGCTCACCCAAAAGCTCCTCGCGAGCAGGTGCTTTAACACCTAAAACATCCAAAAATGCTTTATTTGCCGCAAAATCGGCCAGAATCGCATCGCAAAGCTTTTCGGGATTTTTTAGCTCACCAACTCGGTGTCCGCTGCGGCTGATTTTGTCGCTATACGCAGGCCCTATGCCCTTGCCCGTCGTACCGATAGCGTGTGCGCCTTTGGCCTTTTCTTTGGCTTGGTCGATTTGCGCGTGATAAGGCAAATTTAAATGCGCCTTATCGCTTATAAATAGCCGTCCCGAAACGTCTCCAAACTGCTTTAACTCTTCGATTATCGCGGCCGGGCAGAGTACGACGCCGTTACCAATGATGTTGATTATATTTTTATGAAGTATGCCCGATGGAACCTGATGCAGCGCGATTTTCTTGCCCTCTACGACGATCGTGTGACCCGCATTGTGTCCGCCTTGACACCTACACACCATATCGTAGCCGCCACTTAGCAGATCTACGATCTTACCCTTGCCTTCGTCTCCCCACTGCACGCCCACTATCACGTCAGCCTTGCTCATACTCTCTCCTTTTGATCTAAATTTTCGATTAACGCGTCGGTATATACGCCAAAACCGCTGCTTTTGATACCCTCTATCTCGTAGTTGCCGCCGCCGCTTAGCACGGCGTTGCCGCCTAAAAATCTAAAAAACAGCTTATCATAATACCGCATCTTTGAATAATATAACGGAACAATTCTTAAATTTTCATATTTTACCGCCTGTGCCAGCTCTTTTATCTCAAGCAGTGCAGTTTTTATCTCGTCCGGCACTACCGGCAAAATCTCGTCGATATCTGCGACAGTGTTTACGAAGGCCAGCCTTTTTAGCCACTCCTCGTTTTGATTTAGGATTTTTTCGATCTCGCCGTGCTCAAATATCGAAATAGGCAAATTTAGCAGCCTACACACGATCTGCGGGATCGCGATGTGGCTGATTTGCAGCACGGGCGCGAGGTCAAACGACTCAAAAAGCTCCTTTGCGATCTTGACGCTGGTAGCCAGATCGCTCTCGCCTATTAGCTCGGCGCCGATTTGATAGATTTCGGTGCTAGGATACTTAAAAACGGGCTGGATGTAAAACCAGCGTTTAGGCTCGGTATCTTTTAGGCGTCTAAGAACGATGCGCACGACGTCCACGGTGCTATCGGCGCGCAGACTGATTTGGTGATTTTCGTGATCGCTAAAGCGCACCAGAGCCGTGGGCTGCACGCTTAGGTGCTGATGATATGAAAAAAAAGGCGTCACGATCTCGTGAAATCCATTTTTCTCCAAAATTTCGCTCGCCGCGCGCTCGATTTTTCTTTTTAGTTTTGCGCTTTGTCCGAAATACAGCCTCGTGCCGCTTGGTATCTCGTGCTCGTAAACGTTCGCGTCAAATTCGCTCACTCTTGCTCCTTTGCTTTTGATTCATTTTGTTTTATCTCAGGCTCTACCCACGGCAACTCGTGAAACACAGCTACGAAGTAGCTAGGCTTTGAGCCGCTATAAACGGTCGCGATACTAAGCTGCTCGAGATAAATTTCGCCACTTTTTCGCTTATTATAAATTTCGCCGCTATAAAAGCCTTTTTTCAACAATCTCTTCCACATGTGTTCGTAAAAATTATCATCATGCACGCCTGATTTTAGTAAATTTGACGGCTTGCCGATGGCTTCTTCTTTGGAATAGCCGCTTATCTTGCAAAAGGCTTTGTTGGCGTCTAAAAATACGCCGTCTAACCCGACTACGGCGACGGCTTCTTGCGCGTTTGCAAATAGGCTTAAAATCGTATTTTTATATGCACCCTCTTTGTCGTCGTTTAGACGCGCTATCTCTATGCCGGTTTTTGCGGTTAAATTTGCCGCCAGCTTGCTCTCGATAAAATACCCGATCACCTCGTCCACGGTTCTGCCGTCTTTTGAGATAAATTTGATAAATACGCTGCAGTTTATGACCTCTAGATTTTTCCTTATTAGCCTGCAAGACTGCAACGACTCGTTCTCTTTTTTGAGCGAAGCTGCGTTAAATAGGCTAAATTTGATGTTAAATTCATTCGCAAGCCTATCTCGGTCTTCTGGATGGATGATGTTTTTAAACTCAAATTCGTTTGAGAGTATTTCGCTTTTTTTGTATCCTAGCGCGCGCTCGATATTGTCCGAAACGCTTGATATATCGCCTATAAAGCGGTCCTTCCAAACCACGCTAAATAGCGGAGAGTGAGCGTCTATCTCGCTTTGCTTTTGCGCGTTTTTCTTTAAAGTGTTGCTCTTCGTAACGTCTTTTACGACGCAAAAGCCGATCTTTTCGCCGCCGGGTAACTCGTAGTTTTGCTTGTAGATACGCACCTGTTTTATCTCGCCGCCCGCGGCAAAATGGTTCGTTTCGTAAATTTCTCCTTCGCCTTCTTGCTGCGTTTTCATATCGGTCAAATTTGACGCGTTTAGCTCGGCTAAATTTTTATTTTTTATCGCCTCCTCGCTAAATCCGTAAAACTCGCATGCCTGTCTCTTATACACATCTCCGAGCCCACGAGACCGTACTAGATCTCG
>CALBNA010000324.1 GCA_937896205.1 uncultured Campylobacter sp.
CATACGAGATCTAGTACGGTCTCGTGGGCTCCGGAGATGTGTATAAGAGACAGGTATGATTGGCTCATCAAATTTGAAGTGAAATTTTAACCGCCTCAAATTTTTATAAGCGGCGCGTTTTATTAAATTTACGAGCCAAATCTCCCGCCGCAAAGCCGTTTTTTTACTCATCAAATTTGAGCCCGCCAACTTAATAAAACATAAATTTACTCTACTTTAACGAAAATTTTTATACAATCGCCCAAAATTTAACTAAGGATTTCATGAAAAACATCAGAAATTTTAGCATCATCGCTCATATCGACCACGGCAAAAGTACGCTCGCAGACCGCCTCATTCAGGAGTGCGGCGCCGTCAGCGACCGCGAGATGAGCAGTCAAATCATGGACACGATGGACATCGAAAAGGAGCGCGGCATCACGATCAAGGCTCAGTCCGTACGCCTAAACTACGCGCTAGGCGGCGAAAATTTCGTCCTAAATTTGATCGATACTCCGGGCCACGTGGACTTTAGCTACGAGGTGAGCCGCTCTCTAGCTAGCTGCGAGGGCGCGCTGCTCGTCGTGGACGCTAGCCAGGGCGTAGAGGCACAGACTATCGCAAATGTCTACATAGCACTTGAAAACAACCTCGAAATCATCCCCGTCATAAATAAAATCGATCTCCCCGCAGCAGATCCGGCTCGCGTAAAAAACGAGATCGAGCACGTCATAGGGCTTGACTGCAGCGGCGCGATCGAGGTTAGCGCTAAAAGCGGCATCGGTATCAAAGATCTACTAGAAGCCATCATCACGCGCATCCCAGCTCCTGGCGGCGAGGCGGAAAAACCGCTAAAAACGCTCATCTATGACAGCTGGTTTGACAACTACCTAGGTGCGCTGGCGCTCGTTCGCGTCTACGACGGCGAGCTAAAGAAAAACGACGAAATCCTAGTCATGGGCACGGGCAAAAAACACATCGTACTAGACCTCATGTATCCAAACCCGATCGCGCCGATAAAAACGGCAAATTTGAGCGCTGGCGAGGTCGGTATCGTGGTGCTGGGGCTAAAAAACGTCAGCGACGTGCAGGTGGGCGATACCATCACGCTAGCTCGTAATCCCGTAAAAGAGCCCGTAGGCGGCTTTGAGCGGGCTAAACCGTTCGTGTTTGCGGGACTTTACCCGATCGAAACGGATAAATTTGAGGACCTGCGCGACGCCCTGGATAAACTCAAGCTAAACGACAGCTCCATTAGCTACGAGCCCGAAACCTCGGTCGCGCTTGGTTTTGGCTTTCGCGTCGGCTTTTTGGGACTGCTACATATGGAGGTTATCAAGGAGCGCTTGGAGCGCGAATTTGACCTCGACCTCATCGCCACGGCTCCGACCGTAACCTACGAAGTCGTGCAAACCGACGGCCAAATTTTACGTATCCAAAACCCTAGCCAGCTCCCGCCGGTCAATAAAATCGAACACGTCAAAGAGCCATACGTCAAGTCCACCATCATCACTCCTAGCGAGTTTTTGGGCAACATCATCACGCTGCTAAACAACCGCCGCGCCGTGCAGACCAAGATGGACTACATCACGCCCGAGCGCGTGCTGCTCGAGTACGACATCCCGATGAACGAGATCGTGATGGACTTTTACGACAAGCTAAAATCGAGCACAAAAGGCTACGCGAGCTTTGACTACGAGCCTAGCGACTACCGCGTGGGCGATCTGGTGAAGCTTGATATCAAGGTCGCGGGCGAGACCGTGGACGCGCTCTCTATCATCGTGCCCGAAAGTAAAGCCCAGTCCAAAGGACGCGACTTCGTAAAAGCGATGAAAGAGATCGTGCCGCGCCAACTCTTTGAGGTCGCGATACAAGCCAGCATCGGCAACAAAGTCATCGCGCGTGAAACCGTAAAATCGATGGGCAAAAACGTAACCGCCAAGTGCTACGGCGGCGACATCACGCGTAAGCGCAAGCTACTCGAAAAGCAAAAAGAAGGCAAAAAGCGCATGAAAGCCATCGGCAAGGTAAATTTGCCGCAAGAAGCGTTTTTAAGCGTTTTAAAAATAGACTAACGGCGTCTTGCGAGCGTTTTTGCTGCGCTCGCGGCTGCTTTTATTATCTCGCGTCAAATTTGAGCTCAAATTTTACCACTAAAGACTAAAGCTTTAAGCTTTTTTTGGATAAAGTTTCACTCTTATTATCAATATTAGGAAAGCTATGAAGCTACGTATTTCTTGGTTTAAATTTACGCTTTTAAACGCCGTTTTTATCGCTGCGCTAAATTTCACATTATTTAAATTCGCCTACTCAAAGCTTAGTTTTGACGCGGACGCGCCTATGGCCGCGAGTCTGCCCATTATCTATTTTTCGCTGCTTTGCGCGCTATTTTCGCTCGTTTTTTTGCCCTATCTTGCTAAGCCCGTTAGCATCGCAGCGATTGCGATCACGTGCGGTAGCAGCTACTTCATGCAAAGCTACGGTATCATAATCGATAGCGAAATGATAAGAAACGTCGCACAAACGGACGCGGGCGAGGTGTTAAGCTTTTTAAATCCAAAGCTCGTTTGCTACATGCTATTTTTGGGCGTTTTGCCCTGCCTTTTGGTCGCATTTGCGAGGATCGAGTACGGCGGCGTAAGGCGGCATCTAAAGGTCAAATTTGCCGCATTTTTCGGATTTCTAGCGCTAGCGGCGGCTCTATTTTTGCCCCAAACCAAATCCATCATCCCGTTTTTTCGAGAAAACAGCTTCATCAGAGCCTACAACCTGCCGTTTTATCCGATATATTCGACTCAAAAATACATAAAACTCGAGTTTTTCAAGCCCGAATTTAAACAAATCGGTCTAGATGCGACTATGAAACCGAGCGATGAGCGACGGCTAATGGTGCTGATCGTGGGCGAAACGGCGCGCGCGAAAAACTATTCGCTCGGCGGATATGCCAAAAACGATACGAATTTTTACACGAAAAATGAGCCAAATTTAGTCTATTTCGGCGACGCTCGCTCGTGCGGAACTGCGACAGCTGTCTCGCTGCCGTGCTTGTTTTCAAAGTCCACGAGAAAAGAATATAGTAGCAAAGAATTTAGCGAAAACGCGCTTGATATCCTAAAACGTACGGGCGTCAAGGTCGTGTGGCTGGGCAACAACTCGGGCAAGTGCAAGGGCGTTTGCGACCGTTTGGACGCGGGCGACGTCGAGTATTTTGACGCGGGATACGATACGAATATGCTGCCCTCCTTCAAAAAACGCCTCGAAAATCTCGCGCAAAACGAGATCATCGTCCTGCACCTACAAGGCTCGCACGGCCCGGCCTACTACGCGCGCTATCCGAGCGAATTTCGCAAATTTACCCCGACTTGCGACACGAGCGAGCTTAGCTCATGCGATAGCGAGAGCATCGTAAACACCTACGACAACACGCTGCTTTTTACCGATTTTTTTGTTGGCGAGGTGATAAAGGCGGTCAAGGACGCGGGCGGCGATAAGAGCGCGGTTTGGTACTTCTCCGATCACGGCGAGAGCCTAGGCGAAAACGGCATCTATCTGCACGGCATGCCCTACGCCATAGCGCCCGAGACGCAAAAACACATACCTATGATGGCGTATGCAAGCGACGAAGCGACGCTATCTCGCCTGCGCGCACAAAAAGACGACGCCGTCTCGCACGATAATATTTTTAGCTCGTTGCTGGGGTTTTTTGGGATAGAAACAAAAGAATACGATAAAAAACTTGATATATTTGGTGAGTAAATTTTGCTTTTTGGCGGCTCGTCTCTTGCGCGCCTTTAAATGAGCTAGAAATTTCCTCCCTCGATGAACTGCATGTTCTATCTTCGGTCGAAAATTTCTTCGCAACATTTAAATTCATCGCAAGATACTTTGCCTTGATTCTTTACACTCAAATTTTAAGTCAAATTTGCAAATTTGAATGTAAATTTTACTCACCGAGACCCACCCTTTCTCGGTGACTCAAATTTGAATAGAAAAAGACAAGGCGAAGTATCGTGAGATGATTTTTCGAGTTTTGAAGCAAAATTGAGCGTGCGCTAGGCATATAGCCTGCGGAGCGAAAATTTTGCAAAATCTCGGAAAAGCGCTCGCGAGACAAGCCGTTTTATTAAATTTGCTCTCTTTGCCAGATTATTTTCTTCCCAAACCCCAACGCATTATGCGTAAATTTAACCCAGCCTAGGCTCAAACTATAAAGGCTCGGGTTCATCGCCAAAGCATAAGGAAAGCGCGCGAGGTAGATTTTGCTTTGCTGCGCGGTTGCAGGGGTGGCTAGAGCTCGAAACTGTACGCCCTCTATCTTGCCCACTAGCTTCGTATCAAGCGCTACGGTGCCGGCTACGTTAGGCTCTGCCAAAAAAGCCTTCACGTGAGCGCTCTGCTCGCCGCCAGCTACGATAAAAGCCAAATTTGCCTCGTCAAAGGCGTAAAAGCAGCTCGCGCAGTAAGGCTTGCCTTCATCTAAAACCGCAAGGCTAAGCAGGTGCATCTTGCGGATAAATTTTAAAATTTTCTCGTCCATTTTATCTGCCTTAAGCGCTAAAAATTTGAGCCAAATTTGCCGAAACCCAGCTAAAATTTAGCGCCAAAAAGCAAGCTAAAACTAGCCAAAAAGCAAATATAAAAAGCTCTATTTTGACAAATTTAGCTCCCGCTTTTTCGCGTTTAAATAAAGCCACCCCAAGCCCAGCCGCAAAGCCGCCGATAAAGCTAAAATAGTGCACCGCAGCAGGCTTAACGAAGCTTGGCAGTTTGCCCGCAAAAAATAGCGAAAATATCGTAAGCGAGATCAAATTTGCCAGTAAAAAATAAAACGCGACGACGGGAATTTGCGGGAAAAATCCGTGCAAAACAAAGCTCAAAACGGTCGCGCTAATGAGCAAAAATACGCGCGCGGCAAAACAGCACATTTTCATCCTTTTTTTGAGTGATTTTAGCGCAAGGGGTATTAAGAAAAAAGAAATTTGGCCGATATAAAGCCAAAAGGACGGCAAAATATGAAACTACAAAACTACCAAAGCGCGAGCCTAAACAGCTTTGATTTTAGCTTTAAAACCAGCAGCGGCGACGAGATAAATCTAAAAATGTACGACAATAAAACAGTAGACTACGCTAGCGCCAAAACAGCCGGCGCATCGGCATCTGCGCTCACTCTCACGCATGAGTACGGCTATAGCTTTTCGTATAAAGGCGACGGTCTGGACGCGCGCGATAAAGAGGAGCTCGCAATCGCTCTAGAAAAGATAGCGCCTAACATAGATAAATTTATGAAAAATGTCAAAGATGGCGAGGATCCGATCTTTTCGCGCGTGACAAATCTCGCAAACTCCCTTCGCAAAGAGCTTCCCGAGATAAAAGACGCAAATCATAAAAACTTTATCGCAGACGGCACGCTAAAGCTTTTTGATAGGCTGATGGAGCAAAATAAAGCGGGCGATAAGCTACTGCAAAACTCCAAAAAGCTCTTTGACGAGCTCATTTCTCAGCTGGATAGCTTTAAATTTTACGTTTAGTTCGCGGTTTAAAATTTTCGCTATAATTCATAAATTTTAAAAATAGGAAAATTTATGAACGCGAATGAAAAAATCACCCAAATGCTAAATCTCCAGCAGAGCCTAAATGACGATACAAACGGCATTGGCTGGGAAAACGGCGTAAACAAAAATGGCAAACTCATCAACTGGAAACGCTGCATATATATGGAGTGCGCCGAGCTCATAGATAGCTTTGCCTGGAAACACTGGAAAAGCATAAACGCGCCGACAAATGAAGACAATCTGCGCGTCGAGGTCGTGGATATCTGGCACTTTTTGATGAGTTTGATGCTCGAGCAGTATAAGCTAAATAACCTCGGCGACATAGCAAAGCTATCAAGTGATATCTGCTCTAGCAGCGGCTTTGAGGCGTTTTGCCGCGAGCCGTTTAACGTCGCTGATGAAAACATCTACGAGATCATAAACGACGTCGAAATGCTCATAAATAAGTGCTCGGGCTTTGAGTATTCGCTCTTTGATCTGCTTAAAATTTACTTCACGATGAGCCTAAAATGCGGCGTAAATCTCAGCTCGCTTTACGAGTGCTACGTCGGTAAAAACGTGCTAAACCGCTTCCGCCAAGACCACGGCTACAAAGAGGGTGCCTATAAAAAAGTCTGGAACGGCAAGGAAGATAACGCCGTGATGAACGAAATCCTCGCTCGCGGGCTAAAAAGCGTGGACGAGATATACGCAGCGCTCGAGGCCGAGTACAAGGCGGTAAAATAAATTCGCGCTTTGCGGGCTAAATTTGCGCTTGGATCGTTAAATTTAGCAAATTTAACTCGCCGCCAGGCAGTTTAAGTTGCGGGCGGTTAAATTTGGGCACGGTTTAGCTGTGCTTGAAAAAACCTGCCGTTTAGCCGGCAAAAATTTACGCCGCATGCAAGTCTAGCGCCACAAAAAGCGGGCCAAATTTGATAAATTTAACTAAATTTGCAGCCGAATTTAAATCGGTCAAATTTAGCCGCGAAGTCTATGCTCGCGTTAAATTTGCGCGCCATTGGAAACATTCGCCGCGCCGCTTACATCAAGCAAAAAATGTGCGTCAAATTTAAAAAAACCGCCGCGCCCAAACGCCCCTTTCGCCGCAAAACGGCGATAAATTTAAATAAAATGGAGATTCATTGTTC
>CALBNA010000325.1 GCA_937896205.1 uncultured Campylobacter sp.
AAATAGACGAAGCAAGGCAGAGTTTGGAGGCTTTTCGGGCGAGTTCGGCGGCGCTTTTTGAGGAGCGAAACGCCAAGCTAGCCGTCAAAGAGGCCGAGATAAACGCAACTCTAGCTCGCGCGCAAGAGGAAAAAAAGCAGACCGAGCAGCTGATAAAGAAAAACGAGGAAATCGTAAAAGAGCTAAGAACGATGACTAGCGACAAGGTCGGCGAGACCTACGGCAAGATGAAAGACCAAGCTGCCGCCGACGTGCTAAGCGCGATGGATAGGACGGACGCGGCTAGCATTATGTACTCGTTAAGCCCTAAAAAAATCTCCGCGATAATGGCAAAAATGGAGCCTACCGCAGCGTCTGAAATCACGCTTTTAATCAAGCAAGGCCCGCCATTTATAAAAGCCGAAAAAAACGTAACGCAGGAAGTCTCACCGACTTCGCCCGACGGCCCGGCGGGAAATCTGCTAAATTTGTAAATTTAGAGCCACGGCGCTCTAAATTTATCTCGGTTTGCGTCTAAATTTGACCTCAAATTTACTGCGGTCAAATTTAACGCTAAAGCCTAAATTTAACTAACACTCAGTATTAAAAGCGCCAAAAATACTTTTATTCGCGCACCAAATTTGGATTCGAATTTTACTAAAAACAAACGCCCGCCAAAACAAAAACTCCGTGAGATTTTAGGTATTTCTTACCAAATTTTGGTTAAAATCAAGCCCAAAAAGAGAGGTAAAAATGCGTATAAAACTCCCACACACACCCTACATCGCGCACAAAATCGCTATTGATTTATTAAAGTCCGGATTCGTAAATTTAACGCGCGGAGTAGAGCCCGTAGCGGCATGCGCGAAAGAAATTTTAGATAACGATTTACAAAAAGAAAAAGCGCTTGAAGAGCGCGTAAACGAGGTGCTCGCCGAGAACGAAGACGATATGGAGAGCATGCAAGTCGATAGAAAAAATATGTTTTGGCTCGTAAAAAAGAAGCTTGCCAAAGAGTATGGCGTGATCCTAACATACGAAGACCGCTTTAGCAACGTCGCTCACCTAGTGCTAGAAAGCGCTTGGAAAAAGGGACTCATCGACTACACGGTCTCCGAAAACCGTATCAAAAACATCATCTACGGCTCGATCGAAGACTATCTAAAAACGTATGAAATTTTACAAGACGTGGTCATCGACAAGATCGACGGCTACAAGCGCAAGCTGATCCCGGGCACCGAGGAGTACGACATCGTATTTGAGCGGCTGTACGAGGACGAACTAAGAAAACGAGGCATGCTGTGAGAGCTTATATCTACCTTGAAAACGGCGTTTTTTTGCAGGCGAAGGCCTTTGGCGCGAGCGGCACGGCTAGCGGCGAAATGGTCTTTAACACGAGCCTAACTGGCTATCAGGAGATCATGAGCGATCCTAGCTACGCGGGGCAGTTTATCGTTTTTACCATGCCGGAAATCGGCATAGTGGGCGTAAACGAAGACGATATGGAGAGCGCGAAAATCCACGCTAGCGGCGTTTTGATGAGAGATTTTAACGCTACTACGTCAAATTTCCGCTCGCAAAAAAGCTTGGAAGAGTTTTTCAAAGAGCAAGGCAAATTTGGCGTTTATGATATCGATACGAGATTTCTAACCAAGATGCTGCGCGATAACGGTGCGCTACATGCGGTGATCTCGACTGAAATTTCAGACGAAAAAGAGCTAAAAAAGCTTCTGGAAAACTCGCCTAAAATCTCGGAGATAAACTACGTAGCAAAGGTGAGCACCGAGCAAATTTACGCTCACGAAAAGGGCGCCTGGGATCATGCGAGCAAAGCCTACTCCGCGCTAAAATCAAACGGCAAAAAAGTCGCCGTCATCGACTACGGCGTGAAGCGAAACATCCTAAACGAGCTTTGTGAAACAGGCCTTGAGACGCAAATTTATCCGCACGACGTGCAAGCAGACGAGCTCATAGCTAAATTTAACAAAGGCGAGATAAACGGCGTATTTCTCTCAAACGGCCCGGGCGAGCCAAAGGCTCTAAAAAACGAGATCGCGCAGATAAAAAAGCTGATCGAGGCGCGAGTGCCGATTTTTGGTATTTGCCTCGGCCATCAGCTGCTTAGCAACGCGTTTGGCTTTGAGACATACAAGCTAAAATTCGGTCAGCACGGCGCAAATCACCCGGTTTTAAATTTGCAAACTAAGGCGGTCGAGATAACGGCGCAAAATCACAACTACAATGTTCCAGAGGAGATTGCGCAGGTCGCCGAGATCACGCATAGAAATCTTTTCGACGGTACGATCGAAGGCGTGAGATATAAGGACTATCCGGTATTTTCTGTGCAGCATCACCCCGAAGCTAGCGGCGGGCCGAGCGAGAGCAAATATATCTTTAAACAATTTTTAGAAATTTTATAGTTGCTAGTCGCGGTCAAATTTGAGTTAAATTTAGGGTTAAATTTGCGGGCCGAATTTAACCCCGGCGCGGCTAAAATTCGCAAATGAAATTTATCGGTCAAATTTGATGAGTGGCGCGGAGTTTGTTTCGATTTTGAGCGTCGCGGCGCTTAGCTCGGTTGGCCACTGCGTAGGCATGTGCGGCGGTTTTGCTATCTTGCTCGCGCGTTTTTTGAGCGGAAAAGGTAAAATTTTTAGCACGGCGATGATAGCAGGGTATAACCTAGCTCGAATTTGCGCTTATATGCTACTTGGCTTTATTTTCGGATCGCTTGGCGGCGTTTTTACGCTATCTCTTGCGGCGCGAGGCTACTTGTTTTTTGCTATCGGCGTTTTTATGGCGGTTTTGGGCGTCGCGCTCATTCGGCGCGGTGCGGTGT
>CALBNA010000326.1 GCA_937896205.1 uncultured Campylobacter sp.
ATCCAGAATAGATCGCGTCTATAAGTAAAAATCCACGCCTTTAAACTCCAAAAATCATTTCTAAGCGTCGACTAAAGCAGTAAATTTACTTGGCTCTCGCTTTTTTCACGCATGCATCCACCGCATCCATCACCGCCGCGCGAAACCCGCCTTTTTCCAGCGCTTTGACCGCTTCTATCGTCGTACCGCCGGGTGAGCAAATTTCGTCTTTTAAGGCTGCAGGATGTTTGCCACTTTTTAGCATGAGCCGCGCAGAGCCCGCGACGCTAGCTGCGACGGCTTCATACGCCAGCGCTCTAGGCAGCCCCTCGAGCACTCCCGCGTCCGCCGTTGCCTCGATAAACATAAAAACATAGGCTGGCAAGCTACCCGCGATACCCGTAAATGCGGCAAATTTAGCCTCCTCCAGCTCATAAACGGCGCCGAAATTTTCAAATATCTCTCGCACCGCCGCCCGCTCGTCCGCGCTTAAATTTTCGTTAAAACACAGCGCGCTTACGCCCTCTGCGATTGCCGCGGGAGTGTTTGGCATCGCGCGGGCGATCTTGGCCTGCGCACCCAAAATTTGTGCGCTTTGCTCTAGGCTAAAACTCGGCGCGAGCGTGACTACAACCTTGCCTCGCGCTGAGTCTTTTATCAAATTTAATATATCCACATACGCCGCGGGCTTGGTCGCTAGCACCGTGATATCGGCCGCCGACGCGACCGCGGCCTCGCTCTCGCAGGCGTTTACGCCGCACTTTTCGCGTAGAGCCGACGTTTTGCTCCTAGCATAGACGAACACACTCTCGCCGCCCAGCCTTTGCGCCAAATTTTCGATCATCGCGCCGCCCATATTTCCGCCGCCGATAAAGCCGATTTTAGGATTTTTCATTTTGCCGCCTTTCTTAGAGCTCCGATTTTGACCGCCTTACCGGCAAGCGCCTCGCGTATCGCGATATTTTCCGCCCAGATGGCACCCGTGACTTGCCCCGGCGTCAAGATATAAACGCCGCCCGTTTGCGCCTCATCGCTAGCCTTAAAGTCGTTGCCCACAACCACCTCATAGACGTCCTTCGTGTCGTTTTCAAATTTTATCGCCGCTTTTAGCGTCGGCGCTTCACCCTGTTTTGCCGCACCCGCGTACTGCTCAAGTACGTTTTTACTAAGCTTGCCGTAGACGCCGCCAAATTCATCCAGATACATCCGCACGGCGCGCTTGTCCGAGTTTTTGCCGCCTTTTTCGCCACTACCGACGCTCACGCTCATCTCGTAGGCGGTCTGCCCAGTCGGAAAGTCCTTAAATTTTGCGTCCGGGACGAAAACACGCACGTTATCCGTTACTACTTTTTCGTCGTGCGTCTGCGGCGTTACGTCCGTTAGCACGAGAGTGGATTTCACGTCCGCGCCTTTGCCTGAAACTAGCGCCGAGATCGGCACGCGCGTGAGCAAGGTCGTCTCGTAGCAACCGCTAAAAACAAATGCCGCGGCAAAAGCAAAGATAAATTTTAGTTTTTTCATCGGTTTCCTTTAAATTTACGCCGATTTTAGCATAAATTTCATCTTTCTACGCCCGAGCGGCAAACCTGCGTCAAGTCAAATTTCATCGCCGAAAAAGTCGCCATCGATATCGCAAATTTCGATGTTTTGCCGCACTTGCACGCCTAGTTTGTATTTTATCATCAGCTCCGCCAGCCGCTCACCGTCGATCAAAACGACCGTGTGGCTTTGCACGTTTGCCGCATACTCTTTGGCATCCTTGCTAAATTTGGACGTCGTGATAAATACGCCCTTTTTGGTCTGCTTATCCGAGATCGCGCCGACGAACTTTTGAATTTCGGGACGCGAAACCGCGCCTTGCCAGCTTTTAGCCTGCACGTAAATTTGCGACAATCCAAGCTCGTCCTCGTCTATAATACCGTCTATACCGCCATCCGCGCCGCTCTTGGTTAGTCTGCCTACTCCGTAGCCCATTTTTTCGAGCAAGCGTGCCACTAAATATTCAAAAAAGCTTGGATCCTTTTGCGAAATTTCGTCTAAAATTTTAGATTTTAAATATTCATTGAGTTCATTTGCAGCTCGCTCTATGACTTCAATTGGAGTATAATTTAATTCTTCCTTGTTATTTAATATATCTAATCGGTCTTTTTGCGATACATTTCTAATGC
>CALBNA010000327.1 GCA_937896205.1 uncultured Campylobacter sp.
CGCCATCCAAAACGCGCATCCTTGCGGGCGAGGAGAGCAGGTGATCTTTGCAAATTTTACAGATCACGCCGAGGCTCAGATGCCCGCAGTTAGCGCATCTCATCAGCTTTTTAGGATCTGGATCGCCGCGCGTTTTACGATGTCTTGGAGTAGCTCGTCAAAAAAGCTCTTAAACGCGCCGCTCGTGTGGATCGGGGCAAATTTGGTCTGCTCCTGCGAGACGTTTTTGGTGATGGTCTGATCGCCTCTGTGCACCGTTATCGTGAGCTTTGCCGAGCCTTTTAGGTTGTCGGTGGAGTAGCCGCTCAGATTTGCTTTAAGCTCGACGATCCTCACGTCCACGACGATATCGCCAAAGTCGCTCAAATTTGCGCCCAGGCGCTTAAGCTCGGTGCTAAGGCCGTCTTGTAGCCAGCTTTCTATGCTGTTTTGCAGCGTGACGTACTCCTTGACGTTGCCGTTGCTGCCGGTGATCGTGGCGACTATGCTTTTGTTGGCGCGAGCGTCCTCGATGCTATTTATGCGGATATTTTTTTGGTAGCCCATCTGGTTTGAGGTTGATTGATACGGGGTCAAATTTAACACCGAGCTGCGCTGCGAACAACCGCTCATGACCGCGGCAAAAAGCGCGGCGGCAAGGGCGTAAAAAGCTAGTTTTTTCATACTTTTCCTTTATAGTTTTGATATCTCTTCGGCGGCTTTGTTGGCGGCTTGTTTAACGAGAAGGTAGACGTAGAGGTTAAAATCCTGCGTATCTTCGGCCTCGAGTTTGCGTACGTCTTGTCTGGTGGAGATGTTTAGCACGCGGGTTTTGTTTATGTTTTTGACGCCTAGTTTGCCTTTCATCGCCGCGCTTAGATACTGCGACGGCTCGCTATAAGATGCTGCGTAGTCGGTAAACGCAAAATCCACGCGGTACGTGTACGGAGAGGTCTGGCTATCCACGACCATGATGCCGCGGTTTAGCAGCTCGTCTTGTAAGAAAAGATGAAAAAGCCTCTCAAGACGCTCTTTTGGGTAGAGCATTTTCGCGCCGTTTTTGGATATAAATTTTATGCCGCTATCAGCAGCTCTTTCGTCGGCTATTTTGTGGATATAGACTTTTTTGATAGCCGCGCTCGTGTCGATCCTGCTTTGAGCGATGCAGCATTTTATCGCGACGTCGCTGGTGTAGTCCGTGCCGTTTATCTTGATGTCTTGACCGCCGCTAGCGCACGAGGAGCAGTCTGCTTTGATACGCATTACTTCTTTATAGCCTTTGGCGTTGCCGCCCTCGGTTTGAGCGACCTCTGGCGAGCTCTCGAACAGCCCGAAACATCCCGTAAAAAGGAACGCCGCAAATAAAAGTATAAAATTTTTCATAAAAATCCTTTCGTAAATTTTACATCACGCAAGCAAAATTCTATCCAAATTTGAGATGAATTTCCAAATTTGCGTAAAATTTGGAGGAAATTGGAAATTTGTATAAATTTTATTAAATTTGATTTTTGAAATTTTAAAGCGGAGATAGCGTCAAATTTAGCATTTTCGCGGTGCGGGTCTCGGTGCGTCAAATTTGCAAATTCGAGCTCAAATTTGACCGTGAGACAATAAAAAGCGGCCGCGAGCGTAGTGAATAACTCCGCAAAACGCTCGCAAAACGCCGCTAGTCTATTTTTAAAACGCTTAAAAAC
>CALBNA010000328.1 GCA_937896205.1 uncultured Campylobacter sp.
AATTTAGAAACGAGCTACTTGATCCAAATTTTGAAGTCGGCGAAAAGATTAAGCAAAATCGCGCCGAATTTGTCGAGCACCTACTAGCTCAAGCTGAAATTTACGCAGGCGAGCCAAAGAGCGAATATAACCTCGAAAAACTAAGCTCCGTGATAATCTCAAATGGCGCGTTTATGCAGCCAGATGAGCTAAAAGATCTCGACTACGCCGAGCTTGCCGAGAAGATAACGGCTAAATTTGAAGCCGACTACGAAGAAAAAATGGGCGTCATAGGCGAGGGTCAGCGCAGATACCTAGAAAAGGTGCTTTGCCTACAGGTGCTAGATACCGCATGGCGCGAGCATCTATATCAGATGGACATCCTAAAAACCGGCATCGGACTGCGCGGCTATAACCAAAAAGATCCGCTCACCGAGTATAAAAAAGAGAGCTTTAATCTCTTTATGGAGCTCGTTAGCCGCATTAAATTTGAAAGCATCAAGCTCCTAACGGCCGTACGCTTAAGCTTCTCCGAGCCTACAGAGTCTGCGCCGCAAGAAGCGCAAGATACCGAGATTGCTAGAGTGCCCGAGAGCGAAGAAAAGCCCGGCAAAAAAGTATCCAGAAACGACCCATGCCCGTGCGGAAGCGGCAAAAAATACAAAGACTGCCACGGTAAGAGCGGCCCTAAAAAAGGAGCTTTTGCGGAGGATTGGGATAAAATTTAACTTTGGCGTTTTGGCGGCGGTTTGCTAAATTTAGCATTTAAATTTGCCGCCTTTTTGCAGCGGTGTAAAATCGTAACGTAAATTTAAAACGCCCGGAGTTTGCAAGCGGTTTAAAAATTTGGCGTCAAATTTACACGGATGGACGATTTAAATTTTAAACTCGCCTCAGCGCAAATTTAAACAAGACAAAGCGACGCAAAAGTAGCGAGCAAACCAAAGCCCAAATTTAAACAACGGAAAATCAAATGAGCCTAACCAAATATCTACTTTTTAAATATCTACGGTTTGATAAAACCCAGCCATTTATTATGCTTTCAGCGCTCCTCGCGTTTCTAGGTGTGGGCGTCGGGCTAATGGTGCTCATCGTTGCGATGGCGATCATGAACGGCTTTGACAAGGAATTTGAGCGCAAACTTTTTACCATGAACTACCCGATCACGATCCTCTCTGCCATACGCGGCAACATCGACGAGAGCGATGTTAACGAACTAAAGCAAAAGTTTCCGAATCTCAAATTTAGCCCATATATCATGAGTCAAGTTATCATAAAGGGGGCGAATAGCTTTGAGGGCGGACTGCTTTTTGGCGTAAATTCAGCCGACGAAAAGCAGATAAACTCGGTCGTGGCAGCCGGTCTTGGTGACCGCGAGCTAGACGGATACGGATTGCTCGTCGGACAAGGCGTCAAAAACGAGATGATGATAAACGAAAACGACAAACTCACGCTCATTTTTACCAAAAATGACCCGAGCGGCTTTGCTCTAACGCCTAAAATGAAGCGCTTTGAAGTCGTGAGCTCGTTTAGCTCGGGGCTTGTGGCCTACGATAAAAGCTACCTTTACACGAGCGTCGAAGCGCTGCGTAAGATACTTGAGTACGACGAGGGTAAATTTGACGGCATACACGTGTTTTCAGACGATCCGTTCGCCGACATCGAAAAGATCTCGCGCGAGCTACGTCTGGGGCAAAAAGCTATCGGCTGGTGGCAGCAAAACGGTAACTTTTTCTCTGCTTTGGCTCTCGAAAAACGCGCACTTTTCATCGTTTTGATGCTCATCATCCTGGTTGCCTCGCTAAATATCGTAAGCTCGCTGCTCATGACCGTCATGAATCGCCGCCAGGAGATCGCGTTACTACTCTCGCTGGGCGCTAGCAAGGCCGAGATCAAAAAGAGCTTTTTTGCGCTGGGAGCCACGATAGGTGGAGGTGGGATAGTGTTTGGACTCGTGCTCGGGCTCTTTGGCGTATGGCTACTCGGTAGCTTTGATATCGTAAATTTGCCAGCCGACGTTTACGGCAGCGCGAAGCTTCCTATGGAGCTATCTTTGCTCGACCTTGTTATGATTTTAGTCGGAGCTATCGTCATCGTAGCGTTTTCGTCGTTTTATCCGGCTAAAAAAGCCGCGCAGATAAACGTGCTTGAGACGCTTAGGAATGAATAAAATTAGGACTTTAACCGATTGCTTAGCGGCGGGAGTTGATTTTAGATAGAGTTGCGGACGGTTTAATTGAAAATAAACACGGTCAATTAAAAAGGAGTGTCCAAATGCGCTTTATAGAAGGCATCATTTATTTCGGTATTTATGCTGTTTTTGTCTTGATTTTAACTTCGATATGCGTAGTCTTCTTTGAAAAGATAGTAAAAGCAAAAATGCATAAAAGTGAAAATTTAGAGCGAAAAAAAGCGCGAAATACGCTCAAAAAGCCGGCCGTCAGAGACTATGATAAAG
>CALBNA010000329.1 GCA_937896205.1 uncultured Campylobacter sp.
TCGTGGGCTCGGAGATGTGTATAAGAGACAGTCCAAAAGCTTAGCATTTTCGCGGTGCGGGTCATGCCCGTCAAATTTAGCGTTCCCTGGGCGATCAGGAAACTCCTCGTGATTTTCGCCCCATTCGTCTATGTCGTCCTCCGCATAGGCGTCGTAGTCTCGCACGCCGTTTTCTACGCGTTTTTTGTAGGCTCTAAAGGTAGCGGCCAGCACCAAAAGCGAACCCGCAAACGCAACCTGCGAGCTATAAAACCACGCGCAGCCAAACACCGCCGAGCCCAGCAATAGCAAGGCCTCAAACGTGCCGTAGACTGCAATGAGCTTAAAATTCACTCATCGTCCTCGTCCTCGTTGTCTTTCGTGGGTTTAAATTTACCTTTATCTTTTAGTTCGTCGAGACTTTTTATCTGCGCATCATAGGCCTTTTTGATGTTTAGGCCGGCTGCGGCGATACCGACTGCGATACCCGCAAACAGCGTCCACGTCCAGCCGGTTTCCTTCATCATCCAGTAGCCAAACCCTGCCCCGATAGCAAGCGCAACGACGATAGAAACGCCCAGACTTAGCTGCTCGGCGCCTTTTACGACGTCGCCTAAATTTATCTTCGCCATTAGGCAAATCCCCAACTGTTTTTCATGCGCTCTTGTATCGCTTCGCGCTCTTTTCTGGCCTCTTTTAGACGCTCTTCTAGATCGGCGATCCTTGCTTTTACCTCGCGCATCTCCTCATTTTCGCCAGCCGTCTGCGTGACTATCTCCGCAAAGCTCTCGTCTGCGGACTTAATCGCAAATTTAATATCCTCTTCGCTCATCGCGTCGCAGATAAAGCCCGTCTCAAACTGGCTAGGCGCTAGATAGACGCCTTTTTTAAGCATTTTGGCGTGAAATTTGGCGTAAAGCTTGGTATCGCTTTTTAACGCGTCGTCGTAGTTTTTAACCTCGCTTGCGGTAAAGAAAAAGCCAAACATCGATCCTCGCACCGTCGTTTGCAGAGCAATGCCGTGCTTCATGGCGACGCTTTTTAGCCCATGAGCGAACAGTACGGCTAGCTTATTTAAGCGGTCATAAAGATCATGATCGGCAAAAATTTTACTCAGGCTTGCGATGCCGGCGGCCATGGCTACGGGATTGCCGCTTAGCGTGCCCGCCTGATACACCGCGCCTTCTGGGCTTAGACAGTCCATGATCGCCGCCTTTCCGCCAAATGCCGCCGCAGGGCAGCCGCCGCCGATAACCTTACCAAAGGTCACAAGATCAGCCTCTATGCCGTTAAATTCGAACGATCCGTGCCTGCTCGCGCGAAATCCGCTCATAACCTCGTCAAATATCAGCACCGCGCCGTTTTCGTCGCAAAGGCGTCTAAGCTCGCTTAAAAACTCGTTATCAGCAGGCACTAGACCCATATTTCCAGCGATCGGCTCGATGATTAGCGCGCCGATTTTGCCCGGATTTGCCTCAAATATCGCTCGCACGCTAGCTATATCGTTGTAGCGCGCTAGGTAGGTGTTTTTCACCACGTCCGCAGGCACTCCGCCGCTGGAAGCATTGCCATAGGTCGTCGCGCCGCTGCCTGCTTTTACCAAAAGCGCGTCGCTGTGCCCGTGATAGCAGCCTTCAAATTTTATGAGTCCGTCCTTACCGCTAAAGCCGCGCGCCACGCGGATCGCGCTCATAGTGGCCTCCGTGCCAGAGCTAACAAAACGCACCTTTTCTACGTTTTTAAACTCGTCGCAGATTAGTTTGGCTAGCTTCGTCTCCAAATTTGACGGAGCGCCGAAACTAAGGCCTTTTTTAGCCGTCGCTATTACCGCGCTCTCGATATCAGGGTCGCAGTGCCCGAAAATGAGCGGCCCCCAGCTCTGGATGAAGTCTAGATAGCGGTTTCCCTCGATATCGACCAGATACGCGCCCTCGCCGCGGTCCACCACAAATGGCTCGCCGCCTACGCTGCCAAACGCGCGAACGGGCGAATCTACACCGCCCGGGATATATTTTTTAGCTAGCCCAAAAGCTTCTTTGTTAGTCATTTTTTATCCTTGTTGAAATTTATAACGTATTCGTAAAGCAAATTTATCTCTTCGTCGGTAAGAAAGTAGCTAGGCATCACGCTTCTAGCACTTAGTACGCCCTCTTTAAACGTCTCAAAATCAAGATTGTTTATCCGAGGCGCTCTTAGCTCGTCGTCGATAATCTGCTTCGTTTTTTTATCAAAATGTCTATATTTTGATATGAGCGAGCCTTCGCCGCCCTTGCCGTGACACTTGTCGCAGCCGATACCGCGCGGGTTTTGATAGAGCATCTTCGCGTATTCGTTTTTCGTGATAAAATCGCTCGCAAACGCCGCGCCGCAAAGCAACCAAAAAATAAGCCAAATTTTCATAAATTCTTTCGCTTTTTCGTAAATTTAATCTAAAATTAGCTATCATACAATCTTTGCGATTAAAAAGTAATAAAGGACGAAAATGATGATATTAGACGGCAAAAACGTAAGCGCGCAAGTAAAGGAAAGAGTAAAAAACGAAGCGTTAAATTTGAAAAATCAAGGCATAGAGCCTGCGCTTGCGGTGATACTGGTCGGCGAGGATAAAGCCAGCCAAACCTACGTCGCGGCAAAAGAAAAAGCCTGCATAGCCTGCGAGATAAAAAGCGTTATGCACCGCTTACCCGAGTCTACGACGCAAAGCGAGCTAATCGCGCTAATAGACGTGTTAAATTTAGACGACGGCATCGACGGCATCCTAGTTCAGCTGCCGCTACCAAAGCACATAGATACGAATAAAATTTTAGAAACCATTAGCCCCGAAAAAGACGTGGACGGCTTTGCCGCGATAAACGTCGGCAAACTAGCTAGCGGACTTGACGGATTCGTACCGTGCACGCCGCTAGGCATAATGGAAATTTTTAAAGCATACGATATAAATTTAGAGGGCAAAAACGCCGTCGTGATCGGACGCAGCAACATCGTGGGCAAACCGATGGCAAATCTCCTGCTAAACGCCAACGCGACCGTAACCGTGACGCATAGCAAAACGAGAAATTTAAAAGAAATTTGCGCAAACGCGGATATCCTGGTAGCCGCTATCGGCAGGGCCGATTTCGTAACGGCCGATATGGTAAAAGATGGCGCAGTCGTAATCGACGTAGGCATAAACCGCATGGACGACGGCAAGCTAAAAGGCGACGTCAAATTTGACGAAGTAGCTCCAAAATGCTCGTTTATAACCCCAGTTCCCGGAGGCGTAGGCCCGATGACTATCGCGATGCTGCTCTCTAACACCATAAAATCGGCCAAAAACCGCGCGAAAAAGGCATAAATTTTGAAAAAAGCGTTTAATAAATTTTTAGATTTTTCAAACAGCTGGACGGGCACGGTCATCATCGTCTTGCTCGTGATTTTCTTTGTCGCGCAGGCCTTCGTGATACCTTCGGGTTCGATGAAGGATACGCTTTTAGTCGGTGATCATCTTTTCGTTAAAAAATTTAGCTACGGCATCTCGACTCCGCGCATTCCGTGGATAGAGGTCAAGGTTTTGCCCGATTTTAACGGCAACGGCCACCTCATCGAGGGAGCCAAACCCGAGCGCGGCGATATCGTGGTTTTTCGCTATCCGCACGATGAAAAGATCCACTACGTCAAGCGAAATTTCGCAGTCGGCGGCGATGAAGTTATCTTCACCGAAAAGGCGCTATTTTTACACCCGCACGAGGGCGAGGAGTTTATAAAGGCAAATTTTGATGAAAAAGATATCGTTAAATTTGGCGGTAAGCTTTTCGTACGCGAGCCCTATAAATTCGGCGGTATCCACTACGACGAGAAGGTAAATTTATTTGAACTAGCCGTAAACTACCTAAACGCGGGCAAATTCGCCATGCAACCCGTTATCGTAAACGAGCTACCCAGCGTAGGCAACTATCCGTTTAACGCATTTTATTTTCAGGTCCCTGAAGGCGAGTTTTTCATGATCGGCGATAACCGCGACCATTCAAACGATAGCCGATTTTGGGGGCCCGTGGCTTACAAAAACATAGTCGGCAAGCCGTGGTTTGTATATTTTAGCTGGGATGATGAATACAAAATCAGATGGAACAGAGTCGGCAAGAGCGTGGACTTTATACAAAACTCGCCCGAGCTGCTAGACGCCGCCAGAGCCGAAGCTAAAAACGACGGAAACAAGATCGAATGAACCTTGATAGCATCGACTTCGCGCAGGTTGCGATCCTAGTCGCCGTGCTCGTTATCTCCGTCGTCGGACACGAGATCGCGCACGGATATGCGGCGTATAGATACGGCGACTTGACCGCCAAAAATTTGGGGCGGCTCAGTATAAATCCCATAAAACACGTCGATCCGCTGGGTACTATCGTCGTGCCAGCACTCATGTATCTTAGCACGGGAGTGACGTTTGGTTGGGCTAAACCCGTACCCATAAATTTACGCACGGTGCTTTATAACGGCGGCTACAAGGCCGCTATCATCGTCGCGCTTGCGGGCATCGCATACAACCTTGCACTTTTTGCGCTAGCGTTTTTCGCGTTTAAATTTATAGGTTTTGACGGCTTTTTTGACGGCGCGGTAGCGGAGTTTGTATTTATGCTTGCAGCCGTAAATTTAGTCCTAGCTCTCTTTAACCTCTACCCTATCCCGCCTCTTGACGGCTCAAAGGCGCTTGAGTATCTTTTGCGCATTTTTGGGCTTCACGGCGCGGCAAACTGGCTAAATAGCATGCAAAGATACGGCTTTATCGCACTAGTCATCATTGTGATCTCGCCGCTAAAGGATTATTTTTTCGAGCCGATACGATATGCCGTTGCTATCATGAGAATGTTTTTGTAAACGGCAAATTTTAAAATTTAGCCTAAATTTCGCTCCTAAAGGCTCGCGGTGAAATTTTACTTTAATGCTTTTTTGCTATAATTAAGCATTTTTTAGCTTATGGAAATTTCATGAAAATAGACAAAATTTTTATCGCGAGCGACCACGCGGGCTTTGATCTTAAGGCGCAAATTTGCGGGCTTTTAAAAAACGAAGGTTTTGACGTATGCGATCTAGGAACGCACAACAAAGATAGCGTCGATTACCCCGATTTTGCCGAGCTTATGGCGCAAAATTTACGCGGCGATGACGAGTACGGCGTGCTAATCTGCGGCACGGGTATCGGCATCAGTATCGCGGCCAACCGCCATTCGCACGTTCGCTGCGCTCTTTGTCACGACGTCACAACGGCAAAACTAGCGCGCGAGCATAACGACGCAAACGTACTAGCCATGGGCGCTAGAACGATCGGCGACGCCATAGCCGCAGATATGATAAAAGCCTTTTTCGCTACCGAATTTGCCGGCGGTAGGCACGAAAGACGCGTGAAAAAGTTAGGAGGCGAGAAATGACCGATTGGCTCGTACTTACAGTTTTGATCTGCATTTGTATCTATCTCACCGTTATGGTGTTTTACTTTAAAACCTTGCTTAAAAAAGAACGCACGACGCGCGATTTTATGAAAAATAATCTCCAAGATACCGAAGTCGTAATTCGCAAGTTACAAATCCAGCTCCAGCGCGGCCTTGGCAACATCGACATACTCACCGACGAACTAAATAAAGTCAAAAACGACGCCAACGCCCTTCGCACCAGAAACTCGCAGTACCGCCTGGAAAACGACAAACTTCGCCAGCGCATCCGCGAGCTAGAGGGCAAAATCGAAGCGCTACTATAAATCAAATTTAAAGGCAAAAAATGAAAGAACTAGACAAAGCGGGGAAAAAATTTTTATTAAATTCCATCCGCTGCATAAACGATTTTCCAAAACCGGGCATAGTATTTCGCGACATCACGACGCTGCTAAACAACAAAGAGGCGTTTAATTTTTTAATGGATCATCTAATTGCCAGATACGAGGGTGCCGATATCGACTTTATCGCCGGCATCGAGTCGCGCGGATTTATATTCGCAGCAGCTTTGGCGGCTAGGCTGCGGCTACCTTTCGTGCCGATTAGAAAGCCTAAAAAACTGCCATATATCACGATCTCGCAAAAATACAGCCTAGAATACGGCGTGGACGAAGTGCAAATTCACGTCGATGCATTCGGCGAAAAAGCGGGCGCAAAAGTGCTTTTAATCGACGATCTAATCGCTACAGGAGGCACGGCTAAGGCTAGCGTCGAGCTAATCAATCAAACAAACGCCGTTTGCGTAGAGGCCTGCTTTTTGATCGATTTAAAGGATCTTGGCGGTAGCGCAAATTTACGCCCGCTAACTAAAATTTACAGCATTTTGGAGCTATGATGGAAGAATTTTTTACAAAACTGCTCATCGAGTACGGCTACATCATACTTTTCGTCTGGTGCATAATGGAAGGCGAAATGGCGCTCATAATGGCTGGAATCCTCTCTCATCAAACGCATATGCATATCGCGCCGGCCATCTTCGTAGCAGGTCTGGGCGGCTTTGTCGGCGATCAAATTTACTTTTATCTAGGCCGCTATAACAAAAAATATATCGCCAAAAAGCTTCATACCCAGCGCCGTAAATTTGCCATCGCGCATATAATGCTGAAAAAATACGGCTGGCCGATCATCTTTATCCAGCGCTATATGTACGGCTTTCGCGTCATCATACCGATGACCATAGGCTTAACTGGATACAGCGCAAAAAAATACGCGTTTATAAACCTAATAAGCGCGTGGTGCTGGGCTGCGATTACGATAATTCCCGCGTGGGTTTTGGGCGAGCACATACTTGATATACTGCACAAAGCAAAAGAGCACTGGTACGTCGCCGTGCCGGTAGTAGCGCTATTTTTAGGTGCTCTGCTCTACGGCTTTAGGCGCATAGAAAATAAAATTTTAAACGATAGGAGACACAGAAGTGCAGTTTCAACTCACTAATAAAAAACTAAGCGAAATCAAGGCTGATTTGGAGCTGATTTTCGTCGTAGATAAAAACCTAAAACATAAATTTATAAAAGACGAAAAGGCGTTTAAATTCGCCAACTACAAGGGCGAGAGCGTCTTGCTTTTGCTAGAAAGCGGCAGGATCTACGTACCGCTAAATAAGCTTGGCTACGACGAGCTTCGCATAGCTGCGGCAAAAGCCTATAACGCCGTAAAATCGCTAAACGTCAAAAGCATTAAACTAGCCTCATACGTCGCAGGCTGCCAGAAAATGAGCTTTCAAGCTCTAACCGAGGGCTTTTTGCTAGGCGCTTACGAATTTAACAAATACAAAGAAAAAAAAGAAAAATACGCACTAAAAGATATTATTTTTAGCCAAGAGGAATATAACGACAAGGAAGTCCGCGAAAACGACGCGCAAGACGGCTTTGCTCACGGCGAGATAATCGCTTCTGCGACAAATTTCACCAAAGACGTCGTAAACGAAATACCCGAAATCTACACTCCGCAAAAAATGGCCGAGGACGCGCAAAATTTAGCCGAGTCTAGCCCAAATTTAAGCTGCAAAATTTACGACGAGAAATTCCTCGAAAAAGAAAAGATGAACGCATTTTTAGCCGTAAACAAAGCCAGCGTCCACCCGCCTCGCCTCATCCATCTCATCTATAAGCCAAAAGGCGCGAAAAAGCGCATAATCTTCG
>CALBNA010000330.1 GCA_937896205.1 uncultured Campylobacter sp.
AATGAGAACTGAAAATATCGTAGTTTGCAACGTCTGCGGACAAAAAAGCACGGAAAACGAAAATGCCGTATTTATCCGCGCCCACAAAAACGGCGAAGAGGTCGACATCTGCACGGCATGCATCCCTAGCGTCATCCATGGCTCTGGCCTAGTCGTTCGCAGCAACGACGAAATCAAAGAGGATATGTAACCGATTTTAGCCCGCTTTGGGCTAAAATTTGATTTTTTACTATTTTAACCCGCCCAAATTTACTCCAGCATTTTCAAATTTACCGCTTTACGTAGATTGAAATACTCCTATAAAGTTAATCCGTATTTGCAACAAGCTCAAATTTAGCCAAAAAATAAATTTTACGAGAATAGCCGCAAATTTGCCCGCTAAATTTCAAATTTGACGAATTCTCGTCAAATACGCAAAAACTAAAACGGCAAAAACGCGCCGCCGTAAATTTAAATATCCTAAATTTAGCATAGTCCCGCCAAAGCCGACTAAAATCTCGGTCAAAAGCCCAAACAAAACTACAACAAATTTATCAAAAAGTTACGTTTGATAAATTTAGTTTCGATACGTAACACATATCGCCTAAAATAAAAATATAAAAATAAATTTAAATAAAAATTTTTTCTAGGAGAGTTAATATTCAACTACAAAAATTTGACGAATAGGAGCGAAGATGAGCGAGTACATCGAAAAAACGATGGAGTGGATAAAAAGAACCAATCCGGGCCAAGGCGTGTTCGTGCAGGCTGCGACCGAGGTGTTAAACAGCCTCGAGCCGCTCATAAAAAAAGAGAGTAAATACCAAAAACACGCGATCCTAGAGCGTATCGTGATACCCGAGCGCACGGTGATATTTCGCGTTACCTACACGGATGACGACGGCAGACCGCAGGTGCATAACGGCTACCGCGTGCAGTTTAACTCAGCCGTGGGCCCCTATAAAGGCGGCATCAGACTCCATCCTAGCGTGGATCTTGGCGTGCTAAAATTTTTAGGGTTTGAGCAAATTTTTAAAAACTCGCTCACCGGCGTAAATATCGGCGGCGCAAAGGGCGGCAGTACCTTTGATCCAAAAGGTAAAAGCGAAGGCGAGATAATGCGCTTTTGCCAGGCATTTATGAGCGAGCTATACCGCCACATCGGCAACACCGTGGACGTGCCCGCAGGCGATATCGGCGTTGGCGCGCGCGAGATCGGCTATATGTTTGGGCAGTATAAAAAACTCACGGGCAGATTTGACGGCATACTAACGGGCAAAGGCCTAAACTGGGGCGGCAGCCTAGCTCGCACGGAGGCGACGGGATACGGACTGGTTTATTTCACGCAAAATATGCTGCAAAAAGCGGGCCTAACGCTAGAAGGTAAAAAGTGCAGCATAAGCGGTAGCGGAAATGTCGCTATCTACACGGTAGAAAAGCTCTATCAAGTAGGCGCGCTGCCTATCACGGTTTCTGATTCAAACGGATACGTTTATGACGCAGAGGGTATCGATCTAGCCGTGCTTAAAGAGCTAAAAGAAGTCAAACGCGCGCGCCTTAGCGAGTACGTCAAATTTAGACCGAACGCAAAATACGTAAGCGTAAGCGAATATAAAGAGGGCAGAAACGGCGTCTGGGACGTGCCGTGCGATGGAGCGTTTCCGTGCGCGACGCAAAACGAACTGCACCTAGCCGACATAAAGACGCTCTACGCTAACGGCTGTCGCTTCGTGGCTGAGGGTGCAAATATGCCAAGTACGCTTGATGCGATAAATTTTATGCTAGCGCAAAAGGATTTTTACTTCGCTCCGGCAAAGGCGGCAAACGCGGGCGGCGTGGGCACGTCAGGCCTAGAGATGATGCAAAACGCCGGCATGAGCTCGTGGAGCTTTGAGGAGGTTGATCGCAGACTGCACGGCATAATGAACCACATCTTTGAGCTTAGCTACGAAACGAGCAAGGAGTTTGGCGACGAGGGGAATTTGGTGCTTGGCTCAAATATCGCGGGCTTTAGAAAAGTCGCCGATGCGATGATAGATCAGGGATATGTGTAAATTTAGATTGGGCTCGTTTTAGCTACGCTTAACGTATGTCGGCGAGCCTTTTTGGACACGGTTTTGCTTCGCTACGGCAGGTTTGTTTTACCGTCCCGTGCGCAAAACGCGGGTAATAAAGCCAAAACCGCCCAAATTTGCGAACTTTAAATTTAACGCCGAATTTACTAAAGACGCAAACCCGTAGCCGTCAAATTTACAGAGCCGCGCCGACTAAAACGAGCCAAGGCTCGGTTAAATTTATAAGCCTCAAATTTGAGCTAAATTTGAGAGCAAATTTTACCAAACGACGAGGCGAGCCGAAGCGATCAAATTTGCAAGGCGGATACGCACGCCTCACGCCTGCGACAAATTTATCCGCTCGCCGCGTATCCCTGCCTGCGTTATTTTTGATTTTGCGTAACGCAAATTTACGCTGCTTCTCGCGCGCCGTAGCTCACAGCGGATGCGTCAGGCAGCACTTTCTAGTTACTTGCTCGATGTACTCCACGCTCAAATTTAGCCCGTAAAGCTTGCTTAGATGTTCGCTTTCTATGATCTCGTCCACGCTGCCAAAAGCCACCTCGCCCCCGCCCTTAACCAGTGCCACGTAGCCGCCTAAAAGCACGGCAAAATCGGGATTATGCGTGGTTAGCACGATGGTGTAGCCTTGCTCTTTTAGCTGCTTAACGGTGCGCAGGAATTTATACTGATTGCCAAAGTCCAGCGCCGAGGTCGGCTCGTCAAACACGATGATCTCGGGCTTTGCCGCCATCGCGCGCGCGATCGAGCACATCTGCTTTTGCCCGCCGCTCATCTGAGTGATAAATTTATCCTCAAGGTGCGTGATCTCAAGCTTTGCGGTAAATTCCTTCGCGATCGCCGTATCCTCCTCGCTAGGCCGCGCAAAGATACCCAGATGCGCCGCTCGCCCCATCGTGATAAACTCAAGGCCCGTGTAGTCGTACTCGCAGATCTCGCTTTGAGCGACGTAAGCCATGATTTTGGCGCGCTCTTTGTTGCTGAGCTCCGCGCTATTTTTGCCGCTGAGCCAAACTTCGCCCGAGTGCGGCGTCTGCGTGCCGCTGATTAGGCTTAGCATAGTCGATTTGCCCGCGCCGTTTCTCCCGAGTATCGTTAGGATTTCGCCTTTGCCGACGCGTAAATTTACGTTTTCTAGCCTACCAGCGCCGTTTGGATAGGCGAAATTTAGATTTTTTACTTCTAACATCACGCGACCTTTTTGTTTCGCCAGAGAACCCAGACGAAAAATATCGTGCCGATAAAGCCCGTAAGTACGCCCAGAGGCACCTCGCTAACGCTGATCGTGCGCGCTAAGGTATCGACAAATAGCAAAAATATCGCGCCCATAAATATGCTCGCAGGCAAGCTACGGACGTTGTTCGCGCCGACCAGCATACGCGCTAGGTGGGGCATCAGCAGCCCTACCCACGCCACGATACCGCTCACGCAGACGCTGCATGCCGTTAGTAGCGTAGCGCAGACGATGATGACGCCGCGCTCGAGCGTTACGTTTACGCCCAGTCTAGCCGCGCTCTCGTCACCTAGCGAGAGTAGGTTTATCCTCCAGCTCATCGCCACGAGTAGCACCGCGCAGGCTATCATCACGGGCACGATAAATTTAAGATTATCCGCGTCGATCTTGGCTAGGCTACCTAGCTGCCAGTAGACGATGTCTGGTAGCTTGGTCTCTGGGTCGGCGACGTATTTTAAAAAGCCGATCACCGAGGCCATCAGACCGCTAACGATGATACCCGAGAGCACCAACATCAGCGTGCTAGAGCGCCCCATCAGACGCGGTATGGATAGCGTCATGCCCACGGCCGCGAGCCCGCAGACAAAGGCTAACGCCTGCACCCAAAAAAGCGATAAATCAAACATAATCGCAACTGCGGCTCCCACGCAAGCACCTGCCGAAACGCCCAGCAGATCGGGGCTAACTAGCTGGTTGCGAAAGACGCCCTGATACGCCGCTCCGCTGATGCTAAGCGCGGCTCCGACGAGGATAGCCGCGATGATGCGCGGTATGCGGATGTTTTCGACGACGTTTTGGATATTTGCCGCGGCGTCCGTCGGCACTCCAAAAAAGCCGCCGATCACGCTAAGCACGTCGCCAGGCGCCACGTAAAACCTGCCGACGCCAAGCGCCACTACGCTGCAAACCACGGTCAGCACGGCTAGCAAAATCAGTGTAAATTTAAAGCTAATATTTTTCATCTTTCTCCTAAAATAAAATCTGCGTCTGCGGCAGCGCCGCATGCAAAATCGCTCGCTTTAAGGGTCAAATTTGCCGCTTTGGTCGCTTTGGTGACCTTTGCGGTATATTCGTCCGTTGCGGCGGAGCTTTGCTAAAATCTTTTTATCTTTGCTTTTTGCGGATCTCGAGCCGCCTAAGCCTTTATCTGGCGTTTGTGTTTGCCGCTTTAGTCGTCGCAAGCTCGACTCGCAACATTGAAGCACCGTTTGCGACCGAGAATCTGCCCTAACCACCAAATGGCTTGACGTTTACGGTCAAATTTGACGGTGCGTTTTTTGTTTCTACGACTCGGTCGCTAGCGTCAAATTTGAGCCTGGCTACGCGTTACCAAATTTAAATCTAACGTTTCCGCAAATTTTTGCTGCGCCAAATTTAAACGCAAGCTTCCGCCGCGTCAAATTTAAGCTATTTTACGACGCGGTCCATCCATCTAAAAAGCTCGTCCAGATCATAGTCGCCGCCGTGACCTTGCCCCCAAGGCACCGCAAAATCAACCGTCTTGCCCGCATTTTGTAGCCCCAGTGCCAAGATAAGCGGTACGGCTAGAGCCGTATCGGAGTCGGCCGCGCCGTGCCTGATACGGTAAAATTTAGCCGCGTTTTTATTACCTAGATAGCTCATCGCGTTTACCATTTTTATGATTTTAGCGTCCGCACTCTCGCCCGTGCCGCGTTTTGCGCTAAATTCGGTAAAGTGCTTGGCCGCCGCGTCCGCATCGCCAAAAAAGTCGTTTTCGGGATTTTCGAGCCTTAGCCCGTCAAAAGCCGGCACGGCTTTTGCGCGCGACATGGATAGGACATAGTCGTCAAATTTAAAATCATAGCCGAGCGTGCAGCCCTGCGTCTCAAGTGTGAAAAACTCGGGCTTTAGCAAGCTTTTGTCGCGGCTTTTTGCGGCGGCATAGGAGTCTGCGAGCGTCTTTTTGACGTACTCTTTAAAGCTTCCCTCGCCGCTAGGCTCAAGCGTGAGCGCGCGGCCTTTGGCATCCTTTAAATTTAGTGAATTTACGTAGGCGGGAAAGGCCGATTTTAGCGCGGCGGAGAGCTCTTTTTGCTCTGCGTTTAGCTCGCCTGAGACGGTTTTTGGCTTGCCGCTTCGGTCGTTAAACCCAGCCCCGTCAAACGCGCTAAAGTCCATTTTCTCGTATTTCGTCTGCGCGCCGAACATCCACTCGTAGGCCGCGTCGGCATTTTCTAGGTTCGTAACCGGGCAATAGGCGGAGACGGCGTAGATCTCGTCGCTAGCCTTTGCGGCGCCGAGTGCTGCCAGATACGGCTCAAACTCGGGCGCGTCCGCCGAGACGCCAAGTAGCGCCGACATCGCCCCGCCCGCGCTCGTGCCGTTTGATATGATTTTATTTGCGTCGCCCGCCATCGCCGCGTCGTTAAATTTGAGATAACGCACGGCCGCCTTTAGATCGACGATGGCGGCGGGCGCTTTGCCGCTAAATTTGCCGTTTGCGTCCTTTAGCGTCCTACCTCTAGCTCCGGGAGCAGCGACGACGTAACCGCGCTCAAGCGCCGCTAGTACGGCGTTTGGCTTGCCGTTTTTATCAAGAGCGGGCGTAAAAGGCTCGCCCGGCATATATCCGCCGATGGAGTTTGGCAAAAAGATCGGAGCGCTTGATGCGTCAAATTTGCCCGTCTCGTCTTTTTTGCCCTCGAAATACTGCGCCGGAACGTAAAAATTTAGCCTTTGAAATCGGGTATCTACGGGATTTGCTACGTAAACTATCCCCTCGTAGGCTCTAAATTTGACCTCTTTTTCGCCCGCTTTTATAGAGCGTGTTTCAAATTTATCCGGATCAAATTTTAGATCCACTTTTAGATCCGCCGCCTGCGCGCTAATCGCAGCGCAAAGGCACGCCGCACCGAAAGTTAAAGTCGATTTTTTCATTTTAGCTCCTTTTTATTTTGCGGGATTTACCCACAAACAAGCTCAAATTTGACTATTTGCTACCGTCCGGATTTAGCCCTTTTAGGATGCAGTCAAACTCCGCATCGCTAAGGTCGTAGTTCATAAATTTCTTATAAAACGCCTTAGTCTGGGCTTTTACGTCGATGTCTTTAAAGAGCCCCGGCTGGATGGTCTTAGCCGCCCACAAAATTTGCAGAGCCGACTCCGCGCCGTATCTATCCCAGCTAAACACGCCTTTTGGGTTGCCGTAGACTTTTTTATTTTTGACCGCTTTTAGCCCTGCAAATACCGGATCAGCGTAAATCTTCTCAACCGATTTTTGGTTATCCGTGCCGCCAACGATGATGATATCAGGGTCTGCCGCCACGATCTCTTCGGCCGTGATTTCTATCATGCTGCCCTCTTTTTGCACCGCGTTTTTACCGCCAGCGTATTTTACCCACGTGTCGATGATCGTTTTGGTGCCGTCGATTTTTAGCAGGTTTGCGCCGCCTACGATGTGTAGCACTTTAGGGCGCGCAGCGTCGTCTAGTTTGTTCGTGCGCTCGGCAACTAGAGCGATGTTGGCCTCTAGGTTTTCGTTTAGTTCTTTTGCTTTGCTAGCTGCGTCGCCGCCGATTAGCTCAGCCGTTAGCAGCACGCTTTTTTTCATATCGTCGTAGTCGCGAAATATCAAATTCGCCGCACTAAAGCCGTTTTTAGTAAGGTTTTCTTGGAAATTTTTATTTGACACGACGACTACGTCGGGCGCTAGTTTAACTAGCTCCTCGATCTGTATGTCGTTGCCATTTAGCGCGGCCGGTACCTCTGCGATGCGAGGGTAAATTTTAGCAAACCACTTGTTTTTCTTGATCTGATCGGTCGTAGTTACGATCTTATCCGCGCCGCCTAGTACCAAGATCACTTGGTTGTTCGCGTGCCAAAGCGCGGCTATCTTTTGCGTTTTGGCTGGGATTTTGACCTCGTTGCCCGTCATATCGGTGATGGTTTTGACCTCGGCTCCTAGCGCGACGATAGCGCTTAAAAGCAACGTCGTGAGAAATTTTTTCATCTTTTGCTCCTTGTGAGATATAAATTTATAATATTACAAAAATGCATATTAAAATTTGTGAAATGTTACAGAAAAGCATATTAAAATAAGATATATTTTTTAAATTTTAATCAAGAAGCGAATTTAAAAGATAAATTTAAAAAGCCCCGCCCGCGGTTTTGCGAACGGGGCTAAAAAAATCACTCGTGGTGATAGTCGTCGTATATGACCTTGTTGGTTTGGAATTTGATGCGTTTTAGCTCGCGAATACGCAAAAATTCATCCTCCTCGATCCTTTGGATCTGGATGGCGGCCTTAAAGGTCGGAGTTTTGCTGATGAAGTCCCAGCCGTTGCTGGTTAGCTCGTTGCAGCAGCTCTCCCAGTAGTGATAAGACATCTGAATGATACCGTCCATTATACACTCTGTGATGTCCGCCTTGATCGCGATATAGCCGTAGCGGCTCCACGCGACGATGAAATCGCCCTGCGAAATTCCATATCGTTCGGCGAGTTTCGGATTCATTTCCGCAATCGGTCCTATCGCGTCGCCGCCCTGCTCTACGGTCTTAGAGCGCCTAGTCATCGCGCCTCCTGCGTACTCGTAAACCTTACGCGTAGTTAGAAGCTGGATTGGGAACTCTGCATCGGTCTTCTCGTCCACGGAGCCCGCCATTACAGGATAATCTTTCGGCATATTCATACGCTTTGCGAATTCCTCTTTGGCGCTTTCGATCTTGCTCTTATCATCCACGAATAGAACCGGGACGAAATTTCCTTTACCGTCCGGGGTAAAGAATTTTTTATCAAGATACAATGCAGGTCCGCCCATAGAATTCTCATCAGGGCACGGCCAGTGAAGTCCGTGGTATTTTTTGATGCGGTAATAGCTCATTCCGCCGTAGTTGTGCGGAGCTACCCTGCGCACCTCTTCCCAAATCTGCTCTGGAGATTGAAATGTGAAATAATCCCCTAGTCCTAGGCGTCTGGCAAGCTCGCAGATGATAGCCCAGTCTTGTCTAGCTTGTCCCGGAGGGGCAACTACAATTTCGCTATGCTGTACGCGGCGCTCTGCATTTGCATAAGTACCCTCCTTCTCGCCGCTGCAAGCTCCAGGAAGCACAACATCTGCTTTTCGGCTCGTCTCGGTTAAGAAAATATCTTGGATCACATACATCTCTACCTGCGAAATCGCGCGCAAGAAGTGGTTTGCGTTCGGATCGGTCATAACCGGGTTTTCGCCCATCGTCCAGAAGAATTTTACCCTACCATCAA
>CALBNA010000331.1 GCA_937896205.1 uncultured Campylobacter sp.
CTGATAAACTCTATCTCGCCGCGTTCGTTTACGATAAAAAAGGCCATATATTCGTTATTGTTTTTTACGGCAAAGTCAAAGATCGCCTTTGAGTCAAAATCGGGTGCTTCAATATATCTTTCGATAAGTTTAAGTTCGTTATCTATATTTATGGCGCGTTCTTTGATGAAAGTTTTAAAGTTAGAATTTGCAGCGTAAATATCCTCTTTTACGCCTTCAAATTTTAAATTTAACCCAAAGCTAGCAGCGCATATCAGAAATACGGCGGTAGCCAAAAACACCGCATATATTCTGCCCAAAACGGCGCGTGCGAGAGGAAATTTGGAGGCGGATGAACTAGCCAAAAGAAAAACCTTAAATTAATTTAATATAAACGGCTTATTGTAGCTGAATTTTGCTTGTTTTAAGATAATAAATTTAGAAGTTTGGCGAGAGGATGAGAGAATCGAACTCCCCGCGAAGCGGTCAACCGCCCCGCCATCGGATTTGAAGTCCGCGAGCGCCACCAGATCGCTTTATCCTCCGCGTCTTTAGATGATGAGCGCGATTATAGCTAAATTTATATAAATTTTAGTTTGATTTCTATAGTATTTGGAGAAAATTTTATGGGTCGGCGATGAAAAAGCTATTTGCGCGATTTTTTTTAAAAAACATCCTCATTTTTTCGCCGATTTTTTTCCTCGGCGGTTGTCTTGAGCTCTTTACGACCGTGACGCCGCTAACGGGCATCAATGTCTACGACGCCTATCAGATCAGCAAAGACGAGCGTGGTATATATTCGATAACGAAAGATAAATTTATAAAAACAAAAATACAGACTAAAATTTTTGCCTCAAGCGGGCTTAGCAACCTAAACGTGGATGTCGAGAGCTTTTACGGTGACGTGTATCTCATCGGCGTGGTGCCTGACGCCGAGCATAAAACCAAGCTCGTAGAGCTAGCTAAAAACACCGACGGCGTGAGTAAAATTTATACGTATATTAGATTCCCTAGCGACGGCGGCGAATGCGAAAGCAATCTCGCCATAATGCTAAATTTAAAAAATAATTTTTTTAAAGATAGCATAATCAGCGGCACAAGCGTAAGAGTAAGCGTAGTGCAATGCAACGTCGTATTTACTGGTATTATCACCGATATCGAGCAGGAAAAGCATGCGATCTGGTATGCTAAACACATCGACGGAGTGCGAGACGTTTACTCTTTTCTTAAAGTTATGAAAGAGTAGTTTTTCCTTCAAATTTGAGTCAAATTTGAATCATCCAGGCCTATACGGTACGTTTTAAATTTATGCAGTAAAATTTACAAATTTAGCAAAACGCTAGACAAATATTCCAGACAGAATAGGCGTAGTTTAACTTTAAAATTTTAACCCGTGAGGGCGCGTATATGAAATACGTAACCGAAACGGGTTTAAAATTTTAAAGCTTGAAATCCGTCATTTATGGGGAATCCTAGCCCGGTAAAAGGTTTTGATTAGTGTTGGCAGCAACACCAACGCCCCTAGCAACATCATTATCATAACAAGATCGGTCAAAAGTCCAAAATATATCGTAGGGATAAAGTTGCTCGTTACCATGATGCTAAAGCCAAGGATGATCGCAAACGAGGTGTAGTACATCGCGTAGCCGATACTGGCGTGCGAGGCCTTGATCGACTCGGCGACGTTTTTGCTGCGAAGCTCGATTTTTAGGCGGTGGATGTAGTGGATGATGTCGTCCACGCCGATGCCTATGCTGATAGCTGCTATCGTAATACTCATGATATCAAGCGGAATGCCCAGCACGCCCATGACGCCAAACACCGCGCAAAGCGGGATTAAATTTGACGTGATGGCGATGGCCGCGAGCTTAATACTTTTAAAAATAATGCAAAAAACGATAAAAAGCGACAAGATAACAAAACCGAAAGAATCCACCTGCGAGGCTATGAGGCTTTGAAGGAGGTTATTATAAAGCACCATCGCGCCGCTAACTTGCACGCTCGCGTTGTCGTTTACGATCAAATTTGCGATATCGGTTTTAAGCTCGTGCAAAAACTCGTCCCTGCGTAGCGCATCGTCGCTATCAAGAGTTCGCGCAGTAAAGCGCAGCTCGTTGTCCTTTATGCTCACATAGGGGCTTAGGATTATGTCTTTGTATTTTTGCGGGATCTGTTCGTATAGGATCGAGAGCATGAGGCCGTCAGCGGGCTTTTGCGTGATGCGCTCAACGATCTTTACGACGGTATTTAGGCTGCTCGCGTGCCCGATAAAACGCTTGTTTTCCAGATAGTTATGCACCTTTTTCGCGACATCGATTTTATGCTGATTGAACCAGTATTTATCCTCGTTCGCGCTAGCGGCAAATTCGTCGTCAAATTCGTCTTTAGGCTCGTTTTTGGCCGCCTTTTCGTCAAATTTGGGCTTATTAAATTTGATCAATATATCAACCGGCACGGTGCCGCCTAGCTTCGTATCGATCACCTGCATGCCTTTGTGGATTTCGGTCGTATCTTTAAAATAGCTTATGAAGCTGTTTTCGACTTTTAGCTTTGAGATACCGTAAAGCCCGAAAATAAGCACCGCAAGGCTAATAGCATAAACAGCGCGGCTGTGATTTAGCGCAAATGTGGCGCAGTGCTTGGTAAAGCTAAATTTATCCTCAAACGTCCTAACGGGAGCAAGCTTTGGCATCAGCGCCGTCGCAGAGCCAAATAGCAAAAACGCGAGCGCGAGCGAGATAGAGATCGACGCGCTCATCATGATGCCTAGCATTATGATAGGCTTGATATCGGAAAGCGCAAGCGACAAAAAGCCGATAACGGTCGTAAATATCGCAAAAAACGACGGACTGGCCTTATCGCGCAGCGTGAGATAGACTAGTTGACGGTTGCTAAGATGCGGCTTTGTGATGCAAAACTCGCGGTAGCTCACGATCAGGTGGATGACGACGGAGATAGTGATGATGAGCTGAAGAGCGATGTAGTTTGAGCTAATCACCGTGATCTCCCAGCCGAAAAACCCAAACAACCCGCTCGCCCAAATAACGCTAATCACGCAGATAAAAATCGGCATAACGATGTGGCGAATCTGCCTAAAAAAGAGCCAAAGACAAAAGACCAAAAGCAGCGTGACGCTGATGCCGTAGGTCGCAAGATCCGAGCGCACGAAGCTCACCATATCATCGGCGATCATATTTGCTCCGCCTAGAAACAAACTCTCCCCGCCGCCGAATTTCGCTATCGTCTCGCGTATCTGCTCGATCGCTGCGTGTTCTTTTATACGCGCTTCGTCGCGGTGAGCCTTAAACTGTGCATTTACGGTGCTTAGACGCTGTTTTTGCTCGCTTGTGATGTTGCCCTCTAGCTTGGCGTTTAGCAGAGCGTTTCGCTCGTTTAGTATGCTTTGATATTTCTCATCGGTCTTTAAATTTAGCACGATCGCCGTAGTTTTTAGATCGCGGCTAACGAGGTTGTTCGTATATAGCGGACTATCCGCAAACTCGCGGCGCACCAAGGTTTTGTTTATATCGGTATCGGCAAGGCTAGGTACATGCTTAACCAGCTCGCCTAGATCGTTAGTTCCGCTTTGAAGCAGCGGGATGTTTAATATAGAAATGACGCTTGAAACAAGCTCGTTTTTTTCGAGCTCACGGCTTAAATTTTCTATCTTTTCAAGCGTAGAGGGTGCGAGCAGATCGTCTTTTGGCGTATAGGCGATAACTAGGTAGTTTGGGCTAACGTAGCGTTTAGAAACGTCTCTAAAGACGGCTAGATCTTTATCGTTTTCAAGTAGCAGCGTCTCGGTAGACGCGTCCACCTCGAGCTTGCCGCTAAAATATCCAAAAACCAGCGTCGCGGTTAGCACGCCCGCGATGACGCTTTTTGGAAAGTCTACGATAAATTTAAAAATCCGCTTCATCAGCGCCTTATTGCGGAGCTTGGACGGAGTTTAGCTTGCTAAGCAAATTTTCAAAACTCTCGTTTTCCATCAGGCTGTCAAACTGGCTGCGGTAGGTCTGGATGATGCTAACGCCTAAAATTTCGACATCGTAGATGAGCCAGCCGCGCTCTTTGGCGTTGTAAAATTTATACGTAAAGCCGTAGTTTTTACCGTCCTCGCCGACTAGATCCGCATTTAGAAAGTAGCGATTTTCGTTTGGTTTGGTCGCGTCTTTAAAATTTATAGTTTGGTTTTTATAGCTTAAAAGCTTATCGACGTAGCTTGATTTTAACCTCTCTTCAAAAGCTTTGTTAAATTTGACCTTTTGCTCGGCGCTTAGGTTGTTATAGCGCTTGCTTAGGGCGATCTTTGACATCTGCTCGTAGTCGAAATACGGATCGAAAACGGCAAAAATTTTGCTTATTTTCTCGTCTTTGCTCAAATTTGCATTTTTTAGCACCTCGATGGCGTCTTGCGTCGTTTTTTCCATAGTAGGTTTTATCTGCTCCTCGCTGATCGCAAAGAGGCTAGCCGCGCTAAAAAGCGCAAGCAGGATTATTTTTAAAAATTTCATTTTATTCCTTTATTAAGTGGTTGCGGCGCTGTTCGTAGGCGTCGCGTAGAAACGGATACAGGTCGATCGCGTCTTTTTTAAGATTGTCGTAAGCATCTGGATGTAAAGACAAAAGGTTGCCCTGGCGGAAAGTTTTTATCGCAAAGGAGTCTAGCGCCGGCTTTACGTAGCTGATGGGATCGAGATAATAATCGCCGACTAGGCCCGCGATATCGCGTAAATTTGACGGGCCGATAAACGGTAAAACCACGTGAAATCCGCTACCCACGCCCCAGTATCCAAGCGTCTGGCCAAAATCCTCGTCATGGCGCTGCAGATTGTAGTATTTCGCGCCGTCGGTTAGTCCACCAAAGCCAATGATCGTGTTTGCTAAAAATCTCAGCGTCTCTTCGCCGGCCTCGCTAAATTTAAACTGCAAGAGGTTGTTTACGAAGCGAACTGGATATAAAAGGTTGTCAAAAAAGTTCCCCACCGCAGTTCTAGCAGCCTCTGGCACTACGTAGTTGTAGCCTTTTATCGCGGGGTGGATGGCGTTTACGTACACAAAATCGTTAAATCCCGTCATCATTCTATTATAACCGCTAAGCGGATCGAAAATCTCGCTAGGCTGGGTAAATTCGTCGTCAAATTCGCTCTTTTCTTGCGTTTGTTCGGCAAAAACGCAACTAAAAAAAAGCAAAAGAGAGAGTAAAAATTTTCTCATCAAATCTCCGAATTTTAAGTCTGCAAAGGCAGTAACCTGAGATTTTATCTCAATGTAGCTTTTAAATTTATAAATTTCAAAATGCCAGGTATTACGAAGTTTATTTAAGTTATTTTTCATATATATTTAAATATACTTCCTAGCAAATTATTTTTTTATATTGATAGAATTTGGGGGATTTTCATGAAAGCAGACGTTAGTTTAGAGCTATTTTTAGATAGCGGCGTATCGGTGCTGGCTAAACATATAGAGCTTTTAAAGGCCGTAGAACATACCAAAAGCATAACCAAAGCAGCCGAGTACGTCGGAATCTCGTACAAAAACGCATGGGACAGCCTGGACGCGCTAAATAACCGCTCAGACGAACCGCTAATCGCAAGAGCCGAAGGCAACAAGAAAAACAGCGGCTCGGAGCTCACTGCGTATGGCAAAAAAATGATCGCGCTATACGACGCGATGCTGGAGAGCCAAAAGATATTTTTAGAAAAAGTTTGTTCAAATATAAACGTCGATACGAACGAAATTTTAAATTTACAGCGCATGAGCATGAGTCTGAGCGCGCGAAACCAGCTAAGCTGTGAGATCACGGAAGTAAAAACGGGCGCGGTAAATTCGCAAATCAGCGCCAAACTCTCAAACGGCGAAATTTTACGCGCTAACGTCACGGTCGAGTCTGAAAAAAATCTAAATTTAAAAGTCGGCAAAAAGGTCGTATTCATCTTTAAAGCTCCAAGCGTAATGCTCGCAAAAGAGGAAAATCTAAAACTAAGCGCGGCAAATTTACTAAAAGGACGCGTGATCGAGGCTAAAATCGGCTCGGTAAACGCCGAAATCGTGCTAGAAATCAGTAATCATCAGACGATAACCTCTATCATCACCAAAGAAAGCGCGATGCAGATGCGTATCGGTGTGGGCGACGAACTCACCGCTATAATCAAAGCAAGTCAAATCATAATAGGAGTATAAAAAATGAAAAAAACATTTTTTTCGCTAGTCGTCGCGGCCATCGCGGCTTTTAACCTAAACGCGGGCGAGATCAACGTATTTGCCGCAGCAAACGTCACATACGCGTTTGACGAGCTAAAAGCGGAGTTTGCTAAATCAAACCCGGATACCAAAGTAACCGTCACTCTAGGAGCTAGCGGCGCGCTATCTACCCAGGTCAAAAACGGCGCTCCTGCCGACGTTTTCATGGCTGCAAATATGAAATTCGTCCAGGACCTATACGACACCAAATTTGCCGTAACACAGCCCGTAGTATACGCTCAGGGCGCGCTTGCGCTATTTACGATCAGAGATATCGATCTAGCTAAAGGCATAAACGCTGTTGAAGGCCTAAAAGCTATCGCGATCGCAAATCCTGAAACCGCTCCGTACGGCAAAGCTAGTATCGAAGCTCTAAAAAAAGCAGGCATCTACGATAAAGTCGAGAAAAACGTCATCCTAGCAAAATCTATCGGCGAGGCTCTAAGCCAAGCTCTAAGCGCTGCCGACGTCGGATTTATCGCGGCTTCTGCAATGTACGATAAAAAAATGGCCGAATACAAAGAGGGCAAAAACTTTATCCTCATCGATCCTGCGCTCTACACCCCGATCGATCAAGGCATGGTTATCCTAAAACACGGCGAAAACAATCCTGAAGCAAAAGCTTTCTACGACTTCATCAGAAGCGACCGCGCGAAGGAAATCTTTAGAAAATTCGGATACGTCGTCCCGTGATAAAGGCTAAAATTTCGGCGATAGAGCAAAATGACGGCGTTAGCGTTTTTGAGTTCAGCGCCGAAAATTTAAGCCTAAAGATGCTCTCCTTGGAAAATCTGCAAAATTTAAAAATCGGCGACGAAGTTCGGCTAGGCTTTAAAAGCTCGGACGTATTCGTCGCTACTTCCCCGCTTTTAAACTGCTCGGTTTCAAACGAGATAAAAGCCGAGATTTCAAACATCCAAAAAGGGCAAATCACAAGCTCGCTGCATCTAAACGCGGGCGAATTTGAGTTTGAAAGCATAATCTCCACGGCATCACTAAAGAGGCTAAATTTAGCGGCTGGCGATCAAATTTACGCCTACGTAAAGGCAACCTCCCTCTACATCGCATGATAGAACTAAACTGCATAAAAAGCCTAAACGGCGCAAACGGGAAATTTGATCTAGACGTAAATTTGAACGTAAAAAAGGGCGAATTCGTCGCTCTCTACGGCAAGAGCGGTAGCGGCAAAACTACGCTACTGCGCCTGATCGCGGGCTTTGAAACGCCTGATAGTGGAACGATAAAAGCAAGCGGAAAAACGCTTTTTGACGGTAAAAACTTCGCTCCGCCGCAAAGCCGAAATATCGGGTTTTTATTTCAAGACTACGCGCTTTTTCCAAATATGAACGTGATGAAAAATCTGCTTTTTGCAAACGACGACGTAAATTTAGCCCGCAAGCTGCTGGGTCTTGTCGAGATGAGCTCGCTAGAAAACGCCGCCATCTCGCAGCTCTCGGGCGGTCAAAAGCAGCGCGCCGCCCTAGCCCGCGCACTAATGCGAAAGCCAGAAATTTTACTACTCGACGAGCCGCTCTCGGCCCTTGATAACGCCATGCGCGAAAAGCTACAAGACTACCTAGCCAAGGTGCACGCCGAGTTTGATATGACGACGATTTTGGTTAGCCACGACGTCGCGGAGATCTACAAACTCGCCTCAAAAGTTTTCGTGCTAGAGGGCGGTAAAATCGCGCAGGAAGGCAGCCCTGGCGAGATATTTTTGCGCCACAGCGGCTCGCAGAAATTTAGCCTGCCGGCTAAAATTTTAGAAATCTCAAAGCGCGACGCCATCTACGTAGCCGTCGTTTCCGTCGGTCAGCAGCTTTGCGAAGTAGCTCTAAGCACGGCGGAAGCGGCAAATTTAAAATCAGGCGACGAGGCGGCGATAAGCGCTAAGGCATTTGGGCTAAATTTACAAAAAAGCGGTGGCGAAAACGACAAATTTGACGAGCGAAATGCTGAAATTTACACGCAAGGCGAGCCGAGATGAATATCGATTTTACGCCCTTTTACCTCTCTTTAAAGCTTGCTTTTATCTCGACTGCGATCTTGTTTTTTCTCGTGCTGCCGGTCGCGTTTTGGCTCAGCCGCGCGAGTTTTAAATTTAAACCCGTGCTAGAAGCCGTGATCTCGCTACCTCTCGTGTTGCCGCCTTCGGTACTCGGTTTTTACATGCTGGTTTTTCTCTCGCCCTATAACTTTTTGGGCAAATTTTTTGAGGAAACCTTTGATATCCGCTTGGTTTTTAACTTTTCAGGCCCTGTCTCTTATACACATCTCCGAGCCCACGAGA
>CALBNA010000332.1 GCA_937896205.1 uncultured Campylobacter sp.
GGCAACAAGGATGTAAATTTTAAAAATCGGAGCGAAATTTATGAAGCAAACGGGTAAATTTAAGCAGCAGTAAAAATCCAAGCGTTCAGGCATTGCTATTGTCTTTTGGAGTCCTATTTTCCCAAACGCTTGGCAGGAAAAGGTAAGATTTAGACTAGCGCAAAGGATGGAAACGCGAGCCTAAATTTTACCTTTTTGGCGGTCAAATTTGCCGTATCCGCGCGGTGCGGCAGTCAAATTTGATCCAAATTTACCAAAAAGCGGCCCCAAAGCGCGTCGCCAAAGAGCCGCTAAATTTTAAATTTTACTTCTCAAACGCCTTTTCTAGGCTAAACGGAAACGCCTGATAGCCCATCGCGTTGGTCATTTTGATTTCGATTGACGGCTCTTTTGCGCCCCATTCAAACTCGTTGATATGCGGGCTAGGTACGCCGACCGGGCGACCTTTGGCGATGTCAAACTGCATGCCCGCAACCGCAGAGTAAACCATCACGCTATCGAGGTCGTCTTGATACTGCGCTAGCGAAGTAACCGAGCTGTACCACTCGCTGCCGCGCTGTTTGCCGTACTCCCAGACCTGCTCGACGGTTTTAGCTTTTTCGTCGATTTTATAGACGACCGCGCGGGAGTACTTCATACCCGCCATCGCAGGCTGCTCCATACCGCGTGTATCGCCGTTGTCAAAGACGGTGAGATACACGACGCCCTTTTTGGACTTGCTATCGATACGGAAGGCCGTATGCTGCGTCCACTGCCAGTCAAATCCGCCCTTCTCGCTCTCATATCCCGGGCATTTTGAGTATTCGTCCTCGCAGACGATCTTTTTGCCGTCTTTATCTACGGGCTGTAGCAAATAGCCCTTAAACTGATCCTTCCAACCTTTGTGAGCGCCCATTATCCATTTGACTTTTTTGTCGCGACCGATCTTGATGACGGCATCTTGGTGTCGGCTGGAGATGATGATGCTATCGTCGCTTGGGTCGTAGTCCACGCTATTTACGTGCGCCCAGTTGCGTCCCGGGCCCGAGCCCACGATGTCGCCCCATTTTTCGTTCGTATCCATCGCGGCTAGCTCGTCCGTGCTCGCGGTGTGGCCAGCCTTGCTAGCGTCGATATTTAGGCACACGGCGCCCTGATCGAGCGTTTTTAGCACGATGTCGCGATACGGATCTAGGATTTCATATAACCTAAAATCATCCACGACGTTGCCATCCCTATCGACCTCGACGATGACGTCGCGCACGGTGCGGACGTTTTTGCCGTCGGCGCGTTTATAGTTGGCGTTTGCCGCGCGGAGGAAATAGTGCCCGTTTTGCGCCACGTCCATAGAATGCGAGAAGTCGTTGTAGCCCGCAGGCAGCTCGCGGTTAAAGATTTCGCGTCCCATTATGTCGTATTTGGCGTATCTTTGGCCGTAACCCCATGTCATCGCGCCGTCTTCGTTTTGCTTAAAGCCCATCATGACGCCCGCGGAAAAAGGCTGTTTGAGGTCGTAAATTTTACTCGGCTCCAGATACCAGCGCACTTCGCCTTTGGTGTCCAGGATGAAGTTATTGGGGCTATAGTTCCACTCGATCGCGCCGCCTGCGGGGTTATTCCACACTACTTTGGTGCCCTTGCCGGTTTTATTTACGAAGTTATTTACGTAGTAGAGGCGATTGGCAAATTTGGCGCTCGGAGCCTTTACGACTTCGATTTTATCAAACAGCGCGCCCTTTTGAGACGGCATGCCCGAGCTCTCCAAATAGATCGCAGGCGCGTAAATTTTATAGCTTTCTTTTACGTGCTCGGTTTGATCCTTGTAAATTTTATCGTACTCGACTTCTACGGTGTTTTGATAGTCCGGATATAGTCCAAAAACGGGGATTCCGCCGTGCGTTCGCAGGTGCTTGTCGGCGACTTTATAGCTGATAACTTGACCGCCGGGCTTTGGCACGATAGTGACTTTTGCGTTTGCTAGCGTGTAGCCGCCATTTTTGATCACAGCCGTTAGAGGCGCGGTGTCGTACGGGTTTACGACTACTTCGCCGATCTTGCCGGGGATACCGTAGTCGATGTGCGAGCCGCTAGGTCCGCCGATAGCCAGCGCAGCCGTGCTTAGACCGCCGAGTAACGCTGCTGCTAGGGCGACTGACGAGAGAGTTCTTTTCATCTTTTCTCCTTTATAATGATAAATCGTTTCATTGCCGTAATTTTAGTGAATATTTCTAACGTGAAAATCACGCTATTATTATAAATCTGTCTCTTATACACATCTGACGCTGCCGACGAAGAGGATA
>CALBNA010000333.1 GCA_937896205.1 uncultured Campylobacter sp.
AAATTTAACGGCACAGAGCAAAATTTAAAAAACCAAATCGAGCCGAATTTTAATCTAGGCAAATTAAATTTTGCCGAGCGGGACGGATTTTTAAGCGAGCCATGCGAACCGGCTTTTTCGCCGTCAAATTTAACGCAGGCTGGAGCTAGGACGGGCGAGTCAAATTTGACTGACGTAGATTTCGCAGCAAAAAACCAAAATGCAAAATTTGACTCCCGCGCCGCCAAAAACCTCGCACGCAAATTTGATCTCATCACCTGCGACGTGAGCTTTATCTCGCTTAAAGAAATTTTGCCCTCCATCGACGCTCTAGCAGGCGAAAACTGCGATATTATCCTGCTTTTTAAGCCGCAGTTTGAGGTCGGCAGGAGCGCTAAACGAAATAAAAAAGGAGTCGTGACGGACGCAAAGGCTGTTCGCGAGGCGAGGGCGAAATTTGAGCTTGCGGCGGCAAATTTGGGCTGGGTAATGCGCCAAACGCTCGAATGCGAGGTAAAAGGAAAGGAAGGAAATGCCGAATTTTTCTACGCTTTTAACAAAAGATAATATCACTGCCGTCGCGATCGGGCACTTTGACGGCGTGCATCGCGGCCACAAGCAGCTTTTAAAGCAGCTAGGCGAGTACGGTGGGCTGGTCGTGATCGACAAAAACAAGGCCAACATCACGCCAAAGCTAAAGCGAGCCGAGTACTCGAGCTATCCGTGTTTTTTGTATGATTTTGATAGCATAAAAGGGCTTGGCGGCGATGAGTTTATCGCGCTTTTGAAGCGGGATTTTAAAAATCTGCAAAAAATCGTCGTGGGATTTGATTTTCGTTTCGGGCGAAACAGGGCGTGGGATAAGCATGATTTGCGGCGCATTTTTGACGGCGAGGTGATCGTAGTAGACGAGGTTTGCTTTGACGGCATGGGTGTGCACAGCTCGGCCATACGCGAGTATATCAAACAAGGCGAGATATACAAGGCAAATCGCCTGCTAGGCCGCGAATACTCAATCGAAGGCCGCGTGATAAAAGGGCAGGGCATCGGATCTCGCGAGCTCGTGCCGACGCTAAATTTGGATATCAAAAGCTACCTTTTACCGCGCGAGGGCGTTTATGCGACGAGGACTCGCATCGGCTACAAGACCTATGGCTCAGTTACCTTTATCGGCAACCGTGTGAGCACGGACGGCAGCTTTAGCGTCGAGACGCACGTGCTAAACGAAAATATCGAGGGTGCCCGCGACGTCGCGGTTTGCTTTATCAAGCGACTGCGCGATAATCGCAAATTTGAAAGTCTAGAGGAGCTAAAGGAGCAGATCGGGACCGACATCAAGCAGGCGATGGAGTTCGTCGGCGTGTGCGATCTCTACGTCGTGGGCGATGGTGTGCCTCAAAGGAGCGAGCCGTGAAGGACGAAATTTTTAAAGAACCGATAAAAAAGCAGTTTGAATTTGACGCGAGCGTGGCGTCGGTGTTTGATGATATGATCGGGCGCTCGGTGCCGTATTATGCGGCTTCGCAAAAGCTGATCGCCGATTTTTTAGCGCAAATTTTACCGCAAAACTCTAGCGCGATAGACCTCGGCTGCTCGACTGCTTCGACGCTACTAGCTCTTTGGCGCAAGAGAAACGACCTAGCGCTAAAAGGCGTAGATAATGCGCCTGCCATGCTGCAAAACGCGCGCGCTAAGATAGAGGCGTACGGCGCTAAGATCGAGCTTGAGCTAGCGGACATTTTGGAGTGCGAATTTGACGCTCGCGACGCCGTTTTGATGAACTACACGCTGCAGTTTATCCGCCCGCCCAAGCGTCAGGATTTCGT
>CALBNA010000334.1 GCA_937896205.1 uncultured Campylobacter sp.
TGCTGATTCAGCTTACAAATATGAATTAACTCCAACTATCGGCGGAGTTCACCCTGAGGGAAACCTAGGAGTTAACGAACAGTCTGCTATTGGTTTAAGAATAGGAAGAAACCTTGAGAATTTCTTCTTAGATCATGTTGAGCTTGGTGTTAGTCATACTAATAAAATAAGAGAATATGGCGTAGACGGTAAAGCTACTAGATATTTCGTTAACGCTATTAAAGATTTCGGTCTAACTGAAAAACTATCTCTTTACGGTTTGCTTGGAGCTGGATATGAAGATGTTTCAAAAAGATTCGTCAAAAATGATGACGGCGGCTTTGGTCAATACGGTCTTGGTTTGAGATATCAAATTACCGATAACTTTGCTCTACGCGCTGAAGCGGTAGATGCTATTAAATTTGAGCATGCGGATCACAACCTATTCTATACGCTAGGTTTTGCAGTCGGCTTTGGTGCTAAAAATGCTCCTGTAGTAGCTGAAGTGGTTGAGGTTAAAGAGCAAGCCGTCGTAGTGCTTGACGACGATAACGACGGCGTTTTAAACGATGTTGATCAATGCCCAAATACACCGGCTGGCGTAGTAGTTGACGAGACTGGATGCGAGAAGGTTATCGTTCTTAGAGATATCGGTGTAAACTTCGCATTCGACAGCTACAAAATAACTCCAAAATATCTTGAGGAGATCAAAAAAGTAGCTAACTTTATGGGTGAAAACCCAAGTTACCGCGTAGTTCTAAGCGGTCACACAGATAGCGTTGGTACTGAGGCTTACAACCAAAAACTATCTGAAAAAAGAGCAAACGCAGTTGCTAAAGCTCTTGAGGAACTTGGTGTAAGCGCAGACAAGATCACTTCTATCGGATACGGCGAGCTTAAGCCTGTTGCTTCAAATAAAACAAAAGAAGGACGCGCTGAGAACAGACGCGTTGAAGCTAGATTTAACAAATAATTAGTCTAGCTTAGTAGCATGGACGAGATTAAATTCGAACTTATTTGGTCGTTAATCTCGTCCTACTCTTTAAAAATCTTAGGCTCTATCGCCATCTTGCTTATCGGCAAATGGTTAGTAGCTAAAATCTCAAATCTTATATCAAAATTAGTCATTTCTTCTAGACTTGACGAAACTCTTTCAAATTTCCTTTTAAATATCATCAAAACGCTTCTTATGGCTTTTGTGATAATAGCCGCGATCGCAAATTTAGGTGTCGAGACGTCTATGTTTGTTGCTGCGCTAGGTGCTATCGGTCTTGCTATAGGCATGGCGTTTAAGGATACTTTTTCAAACATCGGCGCAGGATTTTTGATAATATTTTTTAGGCCGTTTAAGCTCAAAGACCACATCGAAGTCGCAGGCGTACAAGGCGCAGTCAAAGAGATCAATATATTCAGTACTGTTTTACGCACGACCGATCATAAAACCATTATCATCCCAAACGGACGCATCATAAGTGGCAATATAATCAACTTCTCAAAAGAGGGCACTAGACGCGTCGAGCTCGTGTTTTGCATAGATTATAAAGACGATCTAAAGCTTGCAAAAGAGATTATTTTAAGTCTGGCTGCCGAAAATAAAAAGATCTTAAAAGAGCCAAAGCCGTTTGTCGGCGTCGGAAGCCTGGGCGAAAATAGCGTAAATTTGACCGCTAGATTTTGGTGTGCGAGCGATGATTTTTCCGACGTGCAGTTTGCTATGCTAGAGAGCGTTAAGCTTGCATTCGACGCCCAAGGCATCTCTATACCATCGCCGCAGCTTAGCATCCGCTATCAGGATAAAAGGCAAGACGAGCAAATTTGATTTACCGGTTCGCACGGTTTTTCTTGGTTCTTTGGCTTCTTTTATGTGGTATGTTGTAGATTGGTTTTATGCTCGTATCCTATTTGGTCCGTAAGGCAAATAGATTAAATTTGATCCAAAATCAATACAGTACAAGCACTTTAAAAATGTACAAATTTTGACGTATTCCTTATCTGCCGTATTGCAAAAATTAAATTTTACCGCTTTCGTCAAATTTAAAATCTAATTTATATTTTAAAGTCAAATTTGACAGCATAAACATTTTAACAAATCCTTAATTTCGGCGTCTTAGAGTGTAGTCGCATAAAATTTAGTCCAAAGCCAAAAAGCATAAATTTAAAAATCAAAATTTACAAAGGCTATCTTAAGGCAAATTTTAAAATACAAAAAGTAAAATCAAAGTTTATTAAAACGTAAATTCGGCTTGAAAATGCCGCCAAATTTGCAACATCAAAATAAAAAATGAAAGAAGTAAAATGAAAAAAACCATACTTTTTGACCTCGACGGTACACTCATCGACTCGACGCCTGCGATCCTTGACGGATTTGGCGCGGCGTTTCATGCTCACGGTGAGCCTGCTCCAAAGCCTGAGGCGGTCAAGGCTCTAGTCGGTCATCCGCTTGATTTTATGTTTGCCGGACTTGGCGCGCCGACGCAGCTAGTGCCTGATTATATCGCAGCATACAAGGCACGATACGAGCAGATTTTTTTGGAGCAAACATCTCTGCTTGAGGGTGCGGCGGGTGCGTTGGCACTTGCTAGCGAGGTCGCGGACGTGGGCGTCGTAACGACGAAAACGTCGAAATTTTCAGTCATTTTACTTGAGCACTTGGGCGTCATGAGATTTATCAAAATCGTGATCGGCAGAGACGACGTAGTAAATCCAAAACCAGACCCCGAGCCCATAAATACGGCTCTTGAGCGCCTAGGCAAAACGAGCGCGCAAGATAAGGCGAGCGCCTTTATGGTCGGCGATACGATGATGGATCTGGAGTCGGCAAAGCGTGCTGGTATCGCTGGCGTCGGGCTAGTTTGCGGCTACGGCAAGGAGGCTGACTTGCGCGAGCATTCAAATTTGATCTTTCAAAACGCATTTGAAGCGGTTAAATTTATAGCCGGCAGATGACTTGCCTGCTACCGTGCCAGTTAAATTTAGCAACCAAAGCACATATTTAGGTTACTAAACTACTGTTTTTTTGGTATTTCGCTGCGGTTAAAATTTGGCCGCTCGCGGGATAAAATTAAGCCAAATTTGCCGCAGACTCACAAGCAAAAGGGCAAGTTTGACTTAACTATGTGCGCCCTTTTTTAAGTGCTCAAACGTATCGATTATATCAAGATAAACGCCGTCGAAACCCGCGTCAAGAATCTTTTTTTGATACAATCCGTCGTTTCCCGTAATTATTTTTTGCCAATCCACATCCCGATATTTAACGACGTAATTTCCCTTCCAGTGCGGGTTTTTCTCTGCTAGCCAGCTGGGCTTGCCTGTTTTCCAGGCGCCATTCCAATAATACCGGTAATCCTCCTCCCTATGCTCATATAGTAGATCACGAGCCGCTTCCCGCCGTTGCGTTTTGTTTTGAGCTCCCTTACTTCGGACTCGACGTAGGCTTTTACGAAGTGAAACAAATCCATATCGTAATCCGTATTTTTGAGCGCAACGATAAGCTGCCGTTTTGTAGAAATTTTTTGCTGTTAATCAGATACAAAAAGTTTTCGGCGTCTGCAACCGTGTTTATATCTTTGAAGTTTGCGTTATATTGGGCGTTTGGATACTTTAGAGTGGCGGCCAGGTTGCGTTTATCGGCTGCAAAAGAAAGAAAACCGTTTTCTTTGCTGCGCCGATACGAGGCGTCTACGTCGCTCGCGGTGGAACAATAATCGGTAACGAGCACCCGCACGCCGTTTTGCGCGTAGAGGAGGCCATGTATTCCTTACGTCGGCGGGAGTAGGCTCATCGTCATATGAGAGTATCCGTAAAACAGCGACTCGGCACCCACAGCTGAGATCGCGCCTAGGTAGTCCTGCTGCAGCTCGCCGCTAGCCGAGCCGTTATTGGTAGTGAGCTCAAGCCCGTTTTGCGGGATGACGATAAAGTTTTTATCAAATTTTTGCCGTATTGCGAGATGGTGATGACGAAGCGGCGCATATCCTCGCGGTAGTCTGTCGCGGGTTTTGCTTCGCCTGCATGATTTTTATTCGTGCTATTTTCAATCGCTGCAGCGCAAAGGCATAAGACGAAAAACGCGGCTAGCGGATAAAATTTACGCGTAGCTTCTTTGTTTTAAAATTTAGCGGCTAAATTTTCGCGCCCGCCTTTTATCTCGAGCGCGTTAAATTTAGCTCAAATTTGCGTTACCAAAACCTCGCGACTATCGTTATAAAGC
>CALBNA010000335.1 GCA_937896205.1 uncultured Campylobacter sp.
TTGATTTGAAATTTGCTTGGTAAATTTCAAATGATTAGGCTTTTCAACCGCCTTTTGCCTCTCTGCTACCTAAATAATATTCCTCTAATGGATAATTTAGATTCCCGCAGTTGTCTAGCTCAAAACCCTGTTTTATATCAAACGACGCCTTGTTTCTCTCCTGGTAATATTCTTTGATCTTTTCAGAAAAATTCATTCTATCAAATAAGTATTCGGAATGATTGCGTTGTATATAATTTTTATAAATTAAAACAAACTTATCTAACAATATATGAATATTTGGTCCTTTGTAAGCGCCGTCTAGAATAATTATCGGTCTATCAAATCCAGCCTTCATATCTTTCAAATTTATTTTTAAATATTTCTTTGGATCGGTTTTCTTGGCCTTCAGTTTATTCATAAAAATCTCTTCAAACGTCTCATTATTATCATGATGCGTTTTTAATATTTCAAACCAATTCGATAAATTTATATTTTCTAATTCATAATATGCGATTTCATATATGCTGCGCCAGGAACTACCATAGGCATAAGTCCTATAATCATTGATCATTTGATCTAGTTTTAGCTCATAATCCAAATACTGCCCTATCGCTCTTTTATATAGCTCCTCTTTGGGCAAAATTCTATCTTCTTTGAGGCAATAGCCCTGCTTGTATTTGTCGTAGTCGGAAAGGGAAACTATCACAAAGCCTCGCGAGGTGGAATAATCGGGGATTATACGGATAAATGCGGCGCCAAGTATCGCCGTAAAAAGCACTACCAACCAAACTATCTTTTTAAGTTTGCTACCGAAGAGTTTTTGTTTTAAATTTAAGTTCAAAATTTGCCTTGTTGTTTTATTTTCATTACGATTATATTGTGATTAAACTTAGGTGTTTATAAGCGGGTATCGCTGTTTTAAAATTTAATCTTACAGGGGTCTTTTGCCGGAGCTTAGACGATAGGCAAATTTGACGACCTAGTCGCCAAATTTGCCTCTCATAGCATAAATTTAAGCTTCCTCCGCCGCGCCTAAATTTCCCTCGCCAGCAACCAGCTGGGCCGCTAGCTTTTTGCTTGATTTAAAGTCCACCTTGCCCGTTCCTAGCACCGGTACGGCCTCGACTTTGTAAATCTTTGAAGGTTGCATGATAGACGGTATCGCAGAAGCTCTGATGCGCGCGGCCACATCCTCCTCGCTTATCTCGCCGCTAAAGAGCATAACGACTTGCTCGCCCTTTTTCTCGTCGGCGACGTTGGTGCAGACAAATGTCGCTTCATCGCCCAGCACGGCTGAAATTTGAGCCTCGAGCGCGCCTAAGCTGATCATCTCGCCGCCGATTTTGGCAAAGCGAGAGAGCCTATCGGTGATCGTTAGGAAGCCCGCCTCGTCCAAAAAGCCGATGTCGCCGCTGTTATAGTAGCGCACGCCGTCTAGCTCGACGATCGCCTCTTTCGTTCGCTCCTCGTCCTCGTAGTAGCCCTTCATCACCTGATGGCCGCCGATTAGGATGAGGCCTGCCTGCCCGTTTTCTAGCTTTGCTAGGCTCGTTGGATCGCAGATTCTTATTATCGTGCCGGCCGTCGGTAGCCCCACGCTGCCCTCTTTTGAAAAAACAAGCTCTTTAAAGAACTCGGGCTCTAACACGTTTGCAGTATTTACGCTGACAACTGGCGAGGTCTCGGTCGTGCCGTAGCCCTCGTAAATTTCGACGCCAAATTTCATCTTAAACTCGCGCTTAACGACTGCATTTAGCTTCTCTGCGCCCGCGATCGCGTAGCGGATCGTAGAAAACATCAGCGGATTTAGCTTTTTGTTTTTGGTATAGAGTCTAAAAAACGTCGACGTGCCAAACATTATCGTCGCGTGGTATTTGGCGACCATCTTGCCCACGGCAAAGGCGTCCGTGGGATCAGGCACGTGAGCCGAGGCGATACCCTCGCTAAGCGGGAAAAAGGTCGCCGCAGTAAGCCCAAACGAGTGAAATATCGGTAGCGACGCTAAGATCACGTCGTTGCCGTCCGTGTTTACGATCTCTGAAATTTGCTTGATGTTAGCCATTATATTTTTATGCGTTAGCACTATGCCCTTTGGCGTGCCCTCGCTACCGCTGCTAAAGAGTATCGTAGCATCGTCGTCGATGCGAACGTCGCGAAAATAAATAAGCTCAAGCAGCCAGCGCGGCATCAAAATCGCCTTTAGCATCGCGCAAATTTTATCGGCCTTGCTTATGCCTTGCGCGACGTCTTCGAGATAGATGAGTCTGCCTTTTAGAGATTCTTCCAGCTCAAAGCTGCGAGCCTTTAGCTTGGCGATAAACTGGCGCGACGTGATTATGCTTCTTAACCCAGCCTTGTCCGCGCAGCCGATCAAATTTTGCTCGCTAAGCGTGTAGTTTAGATTTACGCTTATCTTGCCTCTGATAAATAGCATCAAATTTATAATGCTACCCATCACCGAGGAAGGAAGTATCACTCCGACGTTTCGCTCTTTTAAAAACGCGAATTTAAATTTGGACAAAAATACTAGCACCGTCGCGATAACCTTGAGATTGTTTAGATCAGCGCCCGTGCTATCTACCATCGAGCGCTTAAACAAATCTGCTTTAGCGTGTTTTAGCCAGCTAAACTGCATAGGCTCTAGGGTTTTTAGATACTCAGCCCAGCTAAAAAACGACAGCTCGACCACTTTTTCGCGCACCTGCGGGGCTTTGGTCTCAGGCGCTAGAGGCGCGCCGAAACTCACCCTGATAGCGCGTTTGCCGTCTACTTTGCGGCTGATTTTTTGATAGTATTTTTGAGCGCGCGAGAAACTAGATCCCCAAAGGCCGCGTAAATAAAACGGCACGATGACGGAGTTCGTATCGCTTGCGGCTATCTCGTAACCGTGCGCAAACTCGTCTATCTGGCCGTTATAGCTGATGTGACCCTCAGGAAACAGCGCCACCACGTCGCCCGCGTCTAGGCACTCGCGGATCTTTTCTAGCGCGCTTTTGCTCGCTCCTGCGCCAATGGGAATCACGTCAAATAAATTTAACAGCCATTTTAGGTACCAAATTTCATAAAAGCTCTTGTGCATCGCAAATCTGATCGGGCGCGGAGAGGCCATCTGAAGCACCGCCCAGTCTATCCAGCTCATGTGGTTGCCAAGTAGCAACACGCCGCCTTTTTGCGGGATATTTTCTACGCCGTCGACGTTGATCGTGTAGCCGATCCTAAAAAACGGCATGATAAGCAAACGCGCGAAAAGATGCGGTAGGTACTTTATCGTCGCCAGTGCGCAGATGAGTACGCAAAACGACGTAATGACGAAAATCTCTGGCGTACTAACGGCAAATATACTAAACGCCATCGCAAGCAGCAAAAACGCCGCCATAAAGATGTTTTGGATAAAGTTACTGCCCGCTAGCGTGCGGCCCATCTGCTCTTCGGAGGTAAAAAACTGGATATTTGCGTTTAGCGGCACGATGAAAATGCCGCCGCTAAAACCGAACAAAAACGACGCCAGCGTCATAAACGCAGCACTTGAGCCCTGCGCGAACATAAGTAGCGAAACAAAAAGCCCAAGCGCCCCAAAAGGCACGATGCCCATCTCGATGTGATTTTTCGAGTAACTGCCCGCTAGCGCTGAGCCCACGACTAGACCAATGGTGCTAACGGCTAAAATCGCCTGCACGATCATGACGTTGTTATCCGCGCTCATAGCCTTGTAGTGAGCGGGGAAAACGGCGATAACCAGCTGCGCCACCGCCCAAAAAACAGAAAGCCCCAGCGTACATAAAAAGGCGTTTTTGTTGTTAAAGATGTGTCTGGTATTTTCTTTTAGGTAGCCTAGCTTAAAGTACTTTTTCGCGTCAAATTTAAGTCCAGCGTCAGTCGCCTCGAAAAACGGAATCTTAAACGTAAAAATCGTCTCGGCAACAGAGCAAACAAAAAGTATCGCTCCGATAAACCAGACTGATTTTATCATCTCGCCAGCATCCATACTCTGCGCCGCATACATCTCAAAAATCGCCGAGAAAACAAACGAACCAAGCAAAATCGCCACGATAGTAAAGGCTTGCACGATACCGTTTGCCGCGCCCAGCTTCTCGCCGCCTACGATTTTTTTAATCAGGCCGTATTTAGCGGGGCTATAGATCGCGCTTTGCACCGCTAGCAGCAGCGTCGTGCCAAACGCCACGTAAAACCAGCCGCAAAGGTAGCTCACGGTTATAAAAAGCGTGAGTAAAATTTCGCTCGCCGCCGCGTATCTCGTGATGCGCGTTCGCGAAAATTTGTCGTTTAAAAAGCCCGAAACGCTAAAAAGCATGATGTATGGAAGCAAGATTAGCAAATTTACGAGCGAGGTCAGGATGATCTGTAAATTTTCATCCTCGATGCTCTTAAAAAGTATGTTTTGGATCGTGATCTTGTGGCCAAGATCGACGACCGCGTTGATAAACATAACGACCAAAAAGGGCAAAAAGCCCCTAACCGAAAAAACGCCTTTCATTTGTTCTCCTTTTTGTAGGCATCGAAGGTGTGAAAATTTAAGATATAAGGTTTTAGGATCAAGATGTTGTCAAAAACAAGCTTTAAAGCCGCGTTTTTATCCTTTGCTTTCGCGTAAATTTCGCGCGCGCACTCGGCTTCGATTTTGGCCGTTTGCTTGGCTAAATTTATGTAGGTCTGTAAAATTTCCCGCCCGCGCTCGCTATTTTGGGTCTCTAGCACGATTTGCAGGATCTCGACCTCTTTTTGCGTTAGCTTGCCGCCTCGCATAAAGATAAATCCGTCCTCGATAAATTTATCTAGCTCAGCCTCCGTGATACCCAGCCTCTCGCACGCCTGCTCGGCGCTTAGCGTCTGGGCGAAATTTGACCCCATAAAGGTATCTAGCGAATCAAAAAGCGCCTCGTAGCAGCGCTTAAAACTAAAGCCCTTTTGCTGCGTGAGCGCCTTGACCTCTTTTAGGCTTAGGTGGAAGTTGCTCTGGACGTATTTGATGAAATTTAGCATCAAAAGCGTGTCCTCGCCGTACTGATGGACGTTATCTTTTACCTTCACGGGCTCTGGCAAAAGCCCTTCCTTGACGTAAAAGAGTATCGTTGATTTGGGCGTTTGCGATATTTCGCAAAGCTCGCTCATCTTGTAGCTCATCTCTTTCCTTTCGTTAAATTTGACGAAATCTTACGCAAATTTAGCTTAGAAAATCATAAAGCGTAAAGCACCACTTGACACTTTTTAAAATTTAGGCTATGATTTCGCCAAATTTTAAAAAGGAGAAACGATGTTTCGAGATGGTTTTTATAGCGCAGTCGAGGGTTTGGATGCTTTTGGTTTTAGCTCAAATTTGAGAGGCGGAAAAACGGCGACAAATTTGACGCCAAGCTCGGCTCGCGCAAGCGCCGCAAGCTTTGGCTTAGTAGCTCGTAAAACGGAGACAAATTTAACTCGCACAAATTTAGCAAACTTCGCCGTGCCGTCAAAACAGAACGCGCGGATAAATTTGAGCTCAAATTTGAGAACTAGCGAAACAGCTACGTCAAAAACGTTCGGGTCACACCAAAACGCGGCGGATCAAATTTACGCCAAAGATAAATTTGCCAAAGCGAGCGTAAATTTGACGACAAACGAAGCAAATTTAAGCGGATTTTCATCGGGCAAATTTAACGAAATCGCCGTGCGGGAGAGCGAACTTAGCGGCTTGCAAAACGCAAATTTAATGCAGATAAAAACCGTCGATATCCACTCGCATTTACTTAGCGCGGACGTAAAATTCGACCGATTTTACGACAAACTAGCACTTGCGTTTTTTGCCAAAAAATTCGACATAAACAGGAGCGAGCTTATAAAAAACGGTTTTGAAGGCTACAAAAGCAACTTCGCGCGGCTGATCAAAAGCTCAAATTTCGTCCAAAAGTCCGTGGTTTTCGGCGTCGATGCGAAATTTGACGAGAGCGGAAACCTCGTACACAAGGACAAAACCGTCTGCGCCTCAAACGAAGATGTTTTTGCATTTTACGAGCAAAATCCAAACGAGGTCGTGCCGTTTTTTAGCGTAAATCCAAACCGCAAAGACGCGCTAAATTTGATCGAAAAGTACCACAAAATGGGATTTAAGGGTGGCAAGCTGCTGCACTCGTACTGGGAGACGGATCTAAACGACAAGCGATATGAGCCATATTTTAGGCTGCTTAGCGAGCTTGGGCTGCCGCTGATGATCCACGTGGGCGACGAAAACTCGCTCGCGTCAAACAAGGCGCTTGAGAGCATCGAGCAGCTAAAATCCCCGCTAAATCTGGGCTGCCGCATCGTCTGCGCTCACATGGGCGCCTCGAGCGACGGCGTTTTGTCCATGTTTTCGCGCGATCCGGAGAAACTGGGCGCCAACTACTTCACGCTACTTCGTTGGCTGCGCGAATTTGACGGGCTTTATGCCGACGTTTCGGCGCTGCTTTGCATAAACAAGGCCCGCATACTGCCGCATCTAAAAACCCAAACGCAAATCCACGACAAAATCCTTTTTGGTACCGATTTTCCCGTGCCTTTTAGCGTGATTTTAAGTAGCTACGACCTGCCGTTTTGCAAGCGTCTCACGCTAAATCGCATCCAAAATCCGCTCGATCGCTACGTGCGCGCGATGAGTTTGTATTTTGGCGAGGATTCGCCGATTTTTAGTAACTATAAAAAGATTTTGGGGGAGATTTGAGCTTGGATTTGGGTGCAAATTTAATAGTGGCGTGCAAAATTTGACTCACAAATTTAAAGGCAAATTTGAGCGCGGCGGGGAAAA
>CALBNA010000336.1 GCA_937896205.1 uncultured Campylobacter sp.
ACTCAGCATCCAAGCAACCGCTCATCTGCACGGCGACTGCGAGCGCGACGACGCTTTGGGTTATGACGTTGCCCACTTCGTCTTTAGCGATGGAGATGATCGGTATTTCGTAGATTTTCCACCGTTTTTTATCCTCGTCGCTAGCGCGTACTAAATTTGGCTCCACGACGATGATGCCGCCCTCTTTTACGCCGTCTTTAAACTGCTCGAAGCTAACCTGCGCGGTAGCGAGCATAAACTCGATCTCGCCCTCGTTTGCGTACGGGTAAAATATCTCGCACTCACTCAAAATGATATCTACCTTCGTCGGCCCTCCGCGCACCTGCGAGGTATAGGTCGAGGCTTTGACGCCGTATCCGCCCTCCTCGATCTTAGCCGCGGCTAAGATCTCGCCCGCTAAAATCACGCCCTGACCGCCCACTCCGACAAATCTCAATTGCCTTTTCATTTTAGCGCTCCAAAGTCGATCTTTTCGCCGTCTCTGGCGGCCTTTATCACCATGTCGTAGGCCTTGGTGTACTCCATGCGCGACTCGTCTTTATGTAGCACTCCGAGCGGAAATTTACCCTCGCGCTCATCCTCGCCCATCGCGTCAAATTTAGCCTTGCTCACCGTGCGACCGTCGATCCACTCGAGCATCTGCGTAGCCTGCCCCATTTTGTTTTTGCGGCCCAGGTTTATGTGGCAGTTTGAAAATACGTCAAAAAAGCTGTATCCGTCGTGCTCGAATCCCTCGGCAAATATCTTTTCCAGCTTTGAGGGCTCTATCACGCTACTGCGCGCCACAAATGTCGCTCCTGCAGCGGTTGCAAGCTTGCACGCGTCAAAATTCGGATCGATGTTGCCCTGCTGCGCCGTCACCGTCCAAAATCCTATCGGCGTAGTCGGGCTTGTTTGGGAGTTTGTTAACCCGTAGATAAAGTTATTTATCAAAACGTGGTTTAAATTTATATTTCTGCGGCATCCGTGGATCGTGTGATTGCCGCCTATTGCTAGCCCGTCGCCGTCGCCGGTTACTACGATGACGTGTTTGTCCGGGTTTGCTAGCTTGATGCCCGTAGCGTAGGCGATCGCGCGCCCGTGCGTAGTGTGGACGGTGTTGCAGTTGATATATGAGCTAAAGCGTCCAGAGCAACCGATGCCAGAGACCACGCACACGTCGTTCATGTCCCAGCCGAGCTTGTCTATTGCGCGGATTAGCGCCTTTAGTATCACGCCGTCGCCGCAGCCCCAGCACCACAGAGTCGGCGTTTTGTCGGTGCGTAGGTAGTTATCGTAGTTAAATGCCATCAAATTCTCCTATTTTTTGCACGACTTCTTGCGGGCTGATCGGGCGACCGTTGGCTTTTAGCAGCGTCTTAAAGTCGTCTCTTAGCGTGGCTTTGATTATCTCGCCCGTATACTGACCCAAATTTAACTCGCAGATCAAAATTTTGCTAAATTTAGCCGAGATCTCGCGTAGCTTTGCGCTTGGCGTCGGAAATAGCGTGATAGGTTTTAAAAGCCCTACTTTCACGCCTTTTTCGCGTAAATTTAGCACCGCTTCCTTTGCTGCGCGAGCCACGGAGCCAAACGCGATAATGCAAATCTCCGCGTTATCTAGCATAAACTCTTCGTAAAGCTCGAATTCGTGCGCGTGCGCGTTTATTTTATTAAAAAGGCGCTTGATGTTGTAGTCCACGACCGCGCCGTCCTCAGTCGGAAAGCCCGTCTCGCCGTGATGCAGTCCCGTGACGTGATAGCGGTAACCGCCGAAAAATTTATTTAGCGTCGCGGGTTCGTCGGGAGCTGCTTTGTACGGGCGGTAGTCCGCCGGATCGCCACTAAACTGCTTGCGCGAGTAGATCTCTAGCTCGCTAGTCTGCGGCAGCACGGCCTTTGCGTGCATGTGCCCGATCGTCTCATCCAGCAACAAAAACACGGGCGTCATGAACCGCTCGGCGAGATTAAACGCGCGAACGGTCTGCGTATAGCACTCCTCTAGGCTTGAGGGCGCGATAACGATGCTGTTTACGTCGCCGTGAGTCGGGTTTTTCGCCTGCAGTAGATCGCCCTGCGCCACGCGGGTAGGCAAACCCGTACTAGGCCCGCCGCGCATGACGTTTACGATCACTAGCGGCACCTCCGCGATAAATCCTAGCCCGATCTGCTCGGCCTTTAGCGAGATGCCGGGGCCCGAGCTTGCCGTCATCGCCTTTGCTCCGCTCATCGAGGCTCCAAGCGCCACCGAGATGCCAGCGATCTCGTCCTCCATCTGGATAAATTTGCCGCCGTGCTTTGGCAGCAGCACGCTTAGTTCGTGTGCGATCTCGCTGCTTGGAGTGATCGGATAACCGCCGAAAAAGTTACACCCGCACTCCACTGCCGCAAGCGCGACTAGCTCATTGCCGCTAGCGATGATTTCTCTTTTATCGCCGTTATTATTTAAAAATTCGCTCATTGTCCCGCTTCTAATTTTTCAAATTTATTCTCTTTTACGGCGGTCGCGCGCTCTTTACTTTGGGCGGTTAGTTTGGCAAATTTAAAGCCCTTTTCCGCTACGTAAATCGCAAAATCGGGGCAGTGCAGCTCGCACTCTCTGCACCCGATACAGGCCTCCGGATGCACCACTTCGATCGTTTTACCTAGCACGGCGCGCGGCTCTACGGCCATCGCCAACACGCCCGCAGGACAGCAGCTCACGCAGATATCGCATGCCTTACAGCGCGAGATATCGACCCAGACGGGGGCGTCAGTTTTTATCAGCATATTTTTCC
>CALBNA010000337.1 GCA_937896205.1 uncultured Campylobacter sp.
GATCGACAAGATCAAACTTATCGGATCGTGGTCTATGAAGCGAGACTACAAATACGACTTTACCACCAAAGCGGGCGAAGCTTACACTCTTCGCGGATGGAACGTCATGAAGTATCTGCACCCGTGGCTAAATGATCTGCCGTGCGTAAATTCTCCGCAAGGAAACGTCATAAATTTCGAAGCCTTAGCAAACGAAAATCCGCAGCTAGTGATCCTTCGTATCGGAGACTGCACGCTGCGCGGCTCAAATAAAGACGCCGTAGAAAAAACGATCGCCACTATCGAAGCGCTAGGTATCCCGCTTGCGGTGATCTATGCTCCGAGGGGTGCTGAAATCGCAACGATGTAAGAGGAGATGCGGGTGCTGGGGGAGATATTTAGACAAAAGGACAAGGCTCTAAAACTCTTTGAATACCTCGACAAAACCCAAAAACTCGTGCAGGAGCGCACGGCAAATTTAAAAGAGGATCAAAAAGCCAGCATGCTCTACATGAGGCTTAATCCAAACATCCGCAAAAACGGCGGCGTGGCGAGCGCTTACGGCGTAAATACCCCCGAATCCTTCATCATCGAAAATATCGCGGGCGCCAAAAACGCCTTTAGAGGCGACGGCTCAAACGTAATCCTAAGCACCGAGCAGCTCTACGCGATAGATCCCGACGTCATCGTACTGCCGACCTCAAACGGTTACCATCCGGCAAGCGAGCTTTTAAATTCGGCAGATTTTGAAAAACTAGAGGAGCTAAAAGCGATCAAAAACAAGCGCGTTTACGCCATGCCGTGGTCGCCGATGAACTGCGTGCGCCGCGTGGAGTATCCGATAGATATCCTAATAATCGCAAAAGCGGCCTATCCGCAGCTCTTTTCGGACATCAAGGTTCATAAATTCGTCCTTGATTTTTACAAAGACGTTTACGGCGTGAGCGAGGAGCAGGCAAAGGCGCTTAGAAGCGAGCAAATTTTAGACTGGACGGTAGAGGATGACTTTTAAGCCCGGCGCTTTTAAGTCAAATTTACTATTTTTATTCGTTCTTTTGGGCGCGCTTTTGCTCTGTATGATCGCGGCGCTCATGCTCGGGGATTATAAAATTTCGATCGCTAAAATTTTAGACGTTTTAAATTTGAAAATTTTTGACATTCCCGCCGCAGGTATCTCTAAGATGGATCAAACCGTTATCTTTGAAATCAGAATGCCTAGAATTTTAACCGCCGTGATAGTGGGCTTCGCGCTTTCAAACGCGGGCGCGATATATCAGGCCTGCTTTAAAAACCCGCTTGTTGAGTCTTTTATACTGGGAGCTAGCTCGGGCGCGGCTTTGGGCGCGGCGCTAGCGATACTTTTTTCCGGCATATTTTTTAATATCGCTCTAAGCGCGTTTGCTTTTTCGTTTTTTGCGGTGTTTTTGTCCTACACGCTCGCAAAAAACGGCGGCATAGTGCCCGTGGTGGGACTTATCTTATCGGGCGTCATCGTAAGCTCGATATTTTCGGCGTGCGTATCGATCGTAAAATACGTAAGCGAGGACGCGCAGCTAAGAGAGATTACATTTTGGATGATGGGCGGGCTGTACTACTCCAAATGGCAAAGCCTAGGCGAGATCGCCTCGGTCACGGGAGTTTGCTTTGTAGCACTTTGCACGCTTGCGTGGAAGTTAAATTTACTAAGTCTAGGCGACGATCAGGCAAGAAGCCTTGGCATAAATCCCGAAAAATACAAGCTTGTATTTATAACGATCGCTACTTTGATGACCGCCGTGTGCGTGGCAAACGTGGGCATTATCGCCTGGATCGGGCTCATCATGCCTCACGTCGCGCGTCTCATAAGCGGGCCTGATAACAGATGGGTGCTGCCGCTATCGGGGCTCATAGGCGCGCTGTATCTGCTCGTATGCGATACGCTCGCGCGCACTGTAGCGATGGCCGAGATTCCCGTGGGCATCATAACCTCTTTGGTGGGCGCGCCCTTTCTCATCGCGCTTTTAAGAAGCAAGGCAAAGGAGCTGTTAAAATGATACTGCAAACGAAAAATTTATCCTTTAGCTACGGCGGATTTGGTCTCGAAGACGTAAGCATCGAGATCAAAAAAGGCAGCATATGCGGACTTTTGGGCACAAACAGCAGCGGCAAGAGCACGTTTTTTAACTGCTGTATGAAGTTTTTGCATATCAAAGGCGGCGAAATTTACGTTGATTCGCAAAACACGAAGCACAAAAGCCCCGCCTGGATGGCTAAAAACATCGCCTATGTCGCGCAGCACACCGAGCTGCATTTTCCGTTTTTCGTAAGAGACATCGTCCTGATGGGGCGTTCCACGCACGTAAAGAGCCTATTTGGCTTTAGCAAAGACGACAAAAGGGCGGTAAGCGAGGCGATGGAGTTTATCGGTATCTCGCATCTGGCGGATAAAAAGATGAACGAGCTTAGCGGCGGGCAGCGGCAGCTCGTTTTTATCGCTAGGGCGCTCGCGCAGGATACGCCGCTCGTACTACTTGACGAGCCCACGTCCGCGCTTGATTTTAAAAACCAGATCACGCTTTGGAAAATTTTAAAAAAGATCGCTGCGGGCGGCAAAACGATCGTCATCTGCACGCACGAGCCAAACCACATCCTTTGGTTTTGCGACGAAGTGATAGTTTTTAAGGGCGGGTGGATCGTCTCAAAAGGTAGCGTCGCACAGGTTTTAAACGACGAGCTGCTGGCTAAAATTTACGGCGACGTCTGCACCTTTGAAAGGCTCGCGCAAAAAGAGGTGATCCTTCCTAAGCTCTAGCTACTCCTCCAAACTATACCCGATACTGCGTACGGTTTTTATTAGCTCAAATGGTAGCTTCGCGCGTAGCTGACGCACGAGCGAGCGCAGGCGATCGGACGAGACGTTTTCGTCTTTATAGATACTCCACTCAAGCTCCTGGATCGTTACTACGTGCGGGGCGTTTTTGGCCAAAATTTCTAAAAACAATCCCTCTTTTTTGCCTAGCATTATATTTGTGCCGTTTATGTGCAGCGTGAGGCTGTTTTTGTCGTATATAGCGCCGTTTTTTAGCTCAAATTTGCTCCCGAGCAAAATTCGGCAGTTTCTAAACACGCGAAACAAAAACTCCTCCGGCAAAAAAGGCTTAACCATAAAGTCGTCGTATTTTGCGTAGTAAATTTTCTTATAAAGCGCTGGTATTGCCTTGTCTACAAGGATCATAACGGGAGTTAAGCTCCCGTTATCTCGCAAAAATTTGACCGAGTCGAAATTTGCCAGATCCTTCGTCTTTACGTCGATGACGTAAAAGATGTAGCGGTTGCCGTTGTAGTAATCCTCTTTTAACTCGCTTAAATTTTCAAAGCGAACTATGCGGATGTTAAAGCGGTAAAGCGCGGCGTTGAGGTTTAGCTGCATCTCCACGTCGTCGCTAACGAGCAAAATTTTCTTCATTTTAGCCTACTTTTTGGTGGCATTGTCTTCTTTATTTTCTACTTTCGGCCCCACATAATCCTCCCCGAAATATGCCTTCTTTATCTCTTCTTTTTTGATTGCGGCTTTCTTTTCGTAGATTTTGTATTCAGGCTTCCAGTAGTTTAGCATGTTGTTTAGCCCGCTGTGGCCTACCTCGGCGTGACAGCTAGCGCAGGTTAGTTGCTTACCCGTATTTAGCAAGCTTTGATAGTGAGCGTGCATCTTTTGAGCTTGCGGGCTTGTTAGCTTATTATCTACCAAATTCGTATGGCAGCTAACGCAACCGTTATCAAATACGAAGTGCTCTCTTTTCTCTCTATTTTTATGCCAGTCTATAGCCTCCGGGTCTTTGAAGAAATGAATATATCCCTCCATTAGTCCGTTTTTGGCTTTAACTAGGACGTATTTGGCTAGGTTGTCGTGAGGTATGTGGCAGTCTACGCATTTAGCCCTTACTCCGCTTTTGCCTTTGCCGCTATGTACGTCGTTACTATAAGCTATAACCATAGGATCCATCTCGTGGCATACTACGCAAAACTTCTCTCCGCTAGTTTCTTCTAGGGCGTAATGCACGGGAAGTACGACTAAAAACCCTATAATGCCGCTTACTAATATAATAAGCGCTAGTACTTTCTTTGAAATTTTCATGGCGTTACCCCCATCCATTGCGGAACTTCGTGTTCGTGGCACTCCGTGCACATATTGGTTGATTTTTTATGCTCGTTGTGGCACTCGTCGCAGTATAGCGTAGGGCCGTCGTGAACCGAGTTGTGGGGATTTGCTTTTAGCAGATCCATGTATTCTAGTCTTTTAGCTATCTTTTTCTTGTCGCCGTGGCAGGACAAACAGCCTTTATCGCCTATGGATTTAAATTTACTAGCGTCGTTTCCTTGTCCTTCGTGACAATCAAGACAGGTGAAGCTTAGCTTTTCGTGATGAGGTTTTAAAGGGTGTTTGGCTCGCAGCTCGTCGGTGACGTTAAGATCTACTAAAGACGTTATCTTTGCGCTTGGTGCACCTGCGCTAAATGCAAAAGAGCATAATAGCATAGATGCACACAAGGCGAGAAACGCTTTATGTTTCATGCGAATTCCTTTCGGATGTCAAATTTACAAATTTAACTGCAAATTTGGCTTTAAATTTAAAAGTATCGCAAGCCGAATTCTCGAATTTAGTCTTAAATTTAACCTGCGATACGAAATAAGATTTGCAAGTATTTCGAGGCGATTTTTGGGGTTGCGCGGCTAAAATTTTGCGCAGGCTAGACTTCTGCTTGCAGTTGCGAGCAGCGCGAAGCAAAAATTAGTCTGCCAAGCAAAATTTTAGCAAGCTCCGCAAAAAGCGTCCGAAAGACGCCACAAATTAGCCTATATTCTCACCGGCTATCATACCAAACGTTAAGCAGTCGGCTATCGCCACGCTACCTAAGCGGCTAGCTCCGTGTACGCCGCCTGTGATCTCGCCTGCGGCAAATAATCTTGGAATAGGCATTTCTGTTTGTAGCGAGATAACCTGAGCTTTGGTATTGATATCGATACCACCCATGGTGTGGTGGAGTTTTGGCGTACCGCGCATAGCGTAGAAAGGCGGTTTAGAGATATCTACGCCGTTTGTAGTGGTTTTATCCATAGGCTTGCCAAAGTCTTCGTCTTTGCCTGATTTAACGAAGCTGTTATATCTCTCGACGGTCTTTTTTAGCTCTGCAGCAGGGATTTTATAGGCTGCGGCTAGTTCGTCTAGAGTTTCAAATTTCTTTAGTACGCCAGATTCCAGCGGTTTGGTGTAGTGTTCAGGTATGACCATATTTTTTACGCCCTCAGAGTCGCAGAAGTTGATAGGATAGATATCCGCTTTTGCGTCGATTACTTTAAACATAGCCTGAGAGCGAGTGCGGCGGTCTGCTAGCTCGTTCATATAGCGTTTGCCGGTTCTTGGATCGACTGAAATTCCGTAGCGGAAGCTTCCGTTTACGTTAAACATAGAGCCAACGCCAAAGCCTTTTTCATCAGGGCACGCCCATGGACCAAACTGTATCCAGCTTAGCTGTACTGGAGTTGCGCCGATTCTTAAAGCCTCTTTCATAGCGCCTGCAGTAGCTCCTGGGTGGTTTGTGCTATCTGTGGTAGGCAAGATAGACGGATCTTGAACCTGTCTAAAAAATACGTCGCGGCAAAATCCGCCTGCAGCTAGCACTACGCCTTTTTTAGCTTTTATAGTCTTTTTAGTTCCGGTAGTGTTTTCGGCGTCGTCTTTTTGGCTCTTTGGATCAAATTTATAATCCTCTCTGATGATCACGCCGTCTACGCCGCCGTCCTCGCCGAGTACGAATTCGTCAAATTTAGCTCTTTGTCTTAGCTCGCAGCCTTGTAGGTTTTTAAAGTATTCTACCATCGGCTGAACGATACCCGAGCCTGAGCCGTTAGCTGTTTGAAGCGATCTAGGTACGCTGTGTCCGCCTGCGTGAGTAACTTTATCTATGTATTTAGCGCCGCATTTTAGAGTTAGTTTATATGCGTCTTGCGCGCGAGTAGCGATGGTGTCAATGAGATCTACGTGGTTTAGGCCGCGACCTGCTTTTAGGCAGTCTTTGATAAATAGCTCGTTGCTATCTTTGATGCCTTCGGCTTTTTGTTTGTCGCTGTTTGGAACGGCAAAAATTCCGCCGTTAATTACGGAGTTACCGCCGACGCGTCCCATCTTTTCTAGGATTAGGACTTTATTGCCCTTTTCGGCTGCGGTGATACCGGCTGCAAGTCCTGCAAAACCGGAACCGACGATAACTACGTCCCACTCCTCGTCAAATTTGACGTCTTTGGCGTTAACGGCTGCTTGCGCATTTACTCCGCCTAGAGCTAAAGCCCCAGCACCTACCATACTTAACTTAACAAAATCTCTTCTTGAAACGTTTGAGTTTTTCATAGCTTCTCCTTAAATTTACTTAGCTATTACCTGTAAATCTTTAATTTACGACTCTGCTCTAAATACCTTTATTACTATTGGCGTCTTTTGGCGTCCTCCTTAGATTAAATTTATTTTAGCTAGTGTTATTATAGGACTTAACTTTAAAGAATAAGCTTAAATGAAGGTGTAATTTGGAATTTATTTGTAATATTTAAAGATTTATTTAGCCTAAAAACGTGATTATATCGGGGTAGGGGTGGAATGAAAATAAAATCAAATTTGGTGTGGTTGGGTTTGGGCGGATTAAGGGCTATAAAATAAAAAACTACTAAAAATAATACGAAGATAAAGTCAGATAAAAAATCAGGCGGCATAAGCCGCCTGAGAGAAGATTAAGCCTGATCGAGACTATCGATAGTGATAGTACCTTTTTCAGGATCAACGGTGTATTTTAGGTTTTCTAGGTTTACGCCCGCAAGTCTTACGATAGTATCTTCAGTACCTATCGAATTGGTAGTGCCTGCAGCTACAGCTTTTTTATCATAAACTAGGTATGTATCTCCCTTCCAAGAGAACGCATATAGTCTATCGTTGTGAGCGTCGTAATATCCGTTATCGCCGCCACCCCAGTTGATGTGTCTTACATAGCCGCTTATAGTTTGACCCCACGTAGTAGCGCCGTCTGCATCGCTATAGTAAGTCGCGCTAAATCTAAGACCGTCGTCTCTAACTTGAGTAGTATCATTCCATAGTCTATTGTGAGCTATGGCGTGATTTACAGCTTGGACTAGGGTATCTAGGCCGGCAACCGTACTCAAATCGGTGAGTTTAGAGTTTACGGTTAGTTTTACGATATTGTGCGCATCGTATATAGACTTATCGCTACTGCTGATATTGCTTATATACTTATCGCTTGTATTGGACGTCTCTATGACGACGGCTTTTCTTAGGTTTGTAGCAGTAGGCGCCGTTGCGGCAGGTCCTATTTGTCCCGCTACGCCTGAGCCTTGTATGATTACGTTGCCGTGGGCCGAGATAGGCGTACCGCCAAGAACCGCGCCGGCAGTACCGTGAACACCGTGAGCATCGGTGTATTCGTTAGAATATAGCACGCCGTTCACGATAGTATGTTGGTTTTGCGCTGTTCCAGTCTCATAGAATTTACCGTCGGTATTTAAACGCCAGTTGCCTGTACCTTGCGCAGGAGCTGCTGCATGGACGGTATTTGCTGCATAGTAGTTCGTAGTTGAGCCGCTTACCGAAGTAACCGTCCAAGTAGTCCAAGATGTAGCGCCTGGATATTCAAGTGGATCAGGGGCAGGCGTAGGAGGGGTGCCGGATATCCAGCCGGTAGTAGGAACCGTTACGCCAGTACTCTTAGTAGTAGACAAGGCAGCCGTAATAGGAGCAGAACCAGTCTCTACAAACGGTTTTGTAGCACCGTTTAGGAATGTTTCAGTATTATACTGACCGTTAGCATCTTTACCGCCCACGGAGATATTTTGGCTACCGCTCGCTACGATAGTTTTGTCATTTGTAGCGGCACCTGTCTGCCATGCGAGGTCGCCGTATTTAGCAGTATACTCATATCTGTCACCGCCGGCGTGACCGTCTGTGCCGGATTGAGCTACTACGCCTTTTTCTACGCCAGGGAGTATAGTAGGCTTAGTGTTTGTGGAGTAATCATAACCGGTTACTTTACTGCTTTCAGGATCTGTAGACGTATCGCGTTGTCCGTTTACGGTACTACCGGTGATATCTACAGGTTTATTGTACGCAGGAGTTACATTATGCACATCTGTAGCTAGTTTGTTACTAGCAACCTCGGTATGGAAATATCTACCGTTTGTAGCCGGGTTATTGTCCCCTGTAGTTCCAGGGTGGTTATAGTTATAGAACGCTACCTTGATATCAGTGGCACCTCTACTATGGAACTGTGAATTTGCATAAACCGCATCTTTGCTATCGCCGGTAGGGTCTTTAGGATCATAGCCGTGTGCAAACCAGTCGGCAAGTTTGATTCTATCGCCAGCCTCGATATTTTTGATGGTTACGATTTTACTTACGCTAGCATCGGTTTTTGCTCTACTTACGTCAAATAGATCGCGTCCTTTACCGCCGTCGATGATGATCTCGGTATTTGTGGCCAAAGTACCCACGTGGATGATATCGTCTCCGTCGCCTAGATCTACGTTTAGCTTACCAGTGCCGTTATTTGCAGCCATATCGTTAGCTAGCAATACTACGTCGTTACCTTGAGTTCCCTTGATCTCTTTAAGTTTCTCGTGAGCATTTGCACCTAGGTCACTCTTTTCTCTTACTAGTTCAGTAGACGGTCTTGTTAAGTTTGTAGTTGTTCCGTCGACATTTTTATGACTCCACTTGGTACCGTTGAAAGTAGGCGCATCGTTACCGGTAACGCCGGTTCTAGAACCAAAATCAGGTAACGTTGAAGTAGCCTTAAAGTCATTCGCATGCGCAGTACCATAGTTATCAGAAAGAGGATTTTTTAGATTTGAGTTGCCTGCATTGCCGAAACCTTGATTTGCCTCTCTATTGTGCCAGCTGCTATAACCTGAATTAGTAGATCCGCTATGGCTCGTCGTATCTGTGCTATAAGGAACGGTAGATAGGTTTACCCATGAAGTAGATCCTGCTTTTACTTCGCTTAGATCGATAGTCTCTAGCTTTGAAGTAGTCGCAGTGTTAAATTTAGGATTTACTATAAGGTTTATGTTTTCGCCCTTAGCGACAAATTTTTTAAGGTCGTTAGGAGAAGCCGTACCGTCATCAAATTTGACATAAACGTCGGTTTTCTCACCGGTCTGGACGCCGCTTACGTTAAGGTTTACGACATCTTGCTTATCTCCAGGATTTGTTCCGGTTCTAGCTCCGCCGAAATTTACTTTAATCGCATTTGGAGTCGAGCCTTGACCGGTATTCCATCTATCGCTAGCTAGTCCGGTGTCTATTTCAGGGCTATAATACGTAGGCCTAGTAAATACAGCTCCTTTGAAATTAACATTTTGTCCAAACAGCTCGCCTATGTTATATGAGCCTGCCATTTGAGACATATCTATCGTATTGTTTATGGTTTTGTCGTTACCGACTTTACCCACCGAATTCGTATACGAAGATGAGCTAGTATACTGTCCACCGCCGCTTGCGATGCTAACGTTACCTCTTGCATTACCAGGATTGATCTCTATATCTCTCGCAGCTATATTACCTATCAAAAGATTTGTAATGTTGTTACCGTTTACGCTAAACGTACCCTCGGTAACGATAGAGTTATCAGCTGTTGCGTACTGGAAGTTCCAAGTCGTAGGAGTGGAATCAAAATAGCCCTTCATTGTAGAACCGGTAGTCGGGTTGTTTGCAGCAGTGGTTATATTGTTTATGCCGTTTACCATCTCGACGTTACCGCCAATGTCATTCAAGTTTACAGAAATAGAACCTTTTGTAAATACACCTTTGCTCGCCTTAAATGAATTTAGGTGCTCGGCAGTGATAGCTATAGACTGAGTAGCGTCAGCTGTGCCTGCACCCGCGCCACTACCTTTACCGATCACGTTATCTACAAAATAAACATTACCGGTCTTGATATTATTTGAAGCAAGACCTCTAGCGTTGATCTGCTCGATATCGTTAAACTCTCTAGTGCCGTAAGCGTCAAAGTTGTCATCGGTATTAATGTTGAAAGCCTTTAGCTTCTCAAAGAAAGTAGCATCCAGGTTACTTAGAATGCTTGACTTTGAATTTACGGTCAACTTCTCAAGAGTTTTCGGTGGCAACGGAATAGTAGAAGATAGGTCGTGAACCGCTATGTTTGTAAGGCTCATGCCCGTAATATTAGCTACGCTATTGCCATATGTGCCGATAGAGTTGAAATTTACGGTTATATCTTTAGCTTTTGGAGCTATGATACCTATACCTTCGTTTGCATGCATTTTGTTTGAGTCTACCCAAGCAGCGGTAGCGCCGGCTCCGCCGATCTTTTGAGCATATACGTTTTTATCTACGTTTACGGTTACTCTTTCGCTCTCGTCAGCAGCTACATAAGCTGTAACCTGGCTGCGTAGTCCAGGAGTAACAGCATTTATTATAGCATTGCCGTTAACGTCTTGAGGATCGATTGTGTTTGTTATATTGATCTCTTGTAAATAACCGTTTTTAAACTCGACTCTACCGTAAGGGCCGGAAGCTACATCGGTATTTTCCGGATCAGGCTTGTCTACCGTAACGCTTTTTATAGTAGAGTTTGTAACTACTAGGTTGCTCTTTGTTTTTGTGGTGTTAAGAGCTGTTACGTCTGAGCCAGCAAAATCTATACTTGCAGTATCATTTGCCGTACCGGTGTCTACTTTTTGTATATTTACCTTTTCTATGTTGTTTACGGTAAATTTGTTCTCTTTTGCTTTTAATCTTTCGATATTTAGCGTATCTTTACCAGCACCGCCGTCTATATCGAAATTTGTTTTATTTGTAGCATCTACGTCTTTAAAGTCAAGTTTTATAGTGTCATTACCGCTACCGCCTTTTATAACATTTGTGGCACCGATAGGGGTGTGTTGACTAGGGTTAAACTCATACTCTAGATTGTGAGTAAATGCAGAAGCATCGACCTTTTCTAAGCGATCGCTTTCCACCATAAGCTTAACATCGGTAGTACCTTTGACGGATATTGTTTTATAGTGGTTTGTGTTATCACCTGATTTTATAAATACGGTGCTTTTCTCGCCTTTTGTGGTTATGTTTAAATTTTCGATATTTGGGATATCTATGCCCGTGCCATCTACGCCAACCACGTTATCTATAGCTTTTTTATGCAAATTTACATTATCTAATGTTAAATTTTGCGTATCATTTGTGCCAGCGATAGTTCCGGTGTTATAATTTAATTTAAACGACTCCGTACTGCTTTTTAGATTTTCAATGGTTAAATCGACTAAATTGTGAGGATTTATGAAATTTATACCATTTTCACTATCTAAGCTTACCTTCTTAAGACCCTCAATATCTCGTGCATTAAAGGTTTTTTTAGTTGTAGCAGTGCTTGTCAAATTTAAATTATCGATGTTTTTGATAA
>CALBNA010000338.1 GCA_937896205.1 uncultured Campylobacter sp.
ATACTAGAGAACATGTGTATCCAACTCTGACACTTGATGATTTTAAATTAATGGCATTTCATATGCAGTCGCAGTTATCAAAAGCATTAAAGACAGAAAGTGAAATTATTGCTAGACTTAAAACTTTATCAGATGAAGAACTTAAAAATTTTAATTCAAGAAAAGAGTTTGAAAAACTTTGGAAAAACTAGGAGGTATTTATGCTTGAAAAAGATAAGCTGTATATATCATTTCACAAGCCCCGCGGTATAGTGGGGTTTTTAATTTCCGCCTGGACGTTAGGTGAATATAGCCATTGTGAATTTGTGCATAATGGAAATATATATCTAGCAAATCCAGGGGGAGTCAGAAATGAAAAGTTCAAATACAAAAAGAACATGGATTTATTTGAGTTAGACAATAACATATGGGCATCTGATGTGATAGATTTTTTTAATAAACAAGATAAAAACAGCGGCAAATTTCATAAACTCAAATTTGACTTTAGTCGCTCGCATACGGCGCAGCTCATCGAAGAAAATCAAGACGAAATCGCGGTCTTGATACGAAATTCGGGAAGCCTAAGCGAACTTCATATGAAATTTATCTCAAAATTCGGCAGCAAAAACGGCGCGGGCGTGTATAACGCGCTCAAAGAAGACGCGAGGAAAATTTACAAAAAACCTCAAATAGAAAACTCGCAAAAAGGCGAAGTAAAGCGTATCGCAGCCCCAAATATCGCAAAATCGCAGGCAGTAACGCAAGGCGGCGAGCAAAAATTTGACGAGCGAGAAAAATCAAAAACCGAGTCAAATTTAAGCGGCGAGACTTTACGTGCTCAAAGCGTCCAGGTAAAAGAGCTAAATTTAGAAAATCGCTCGCAAATCGCTCAAAATTCGGAGTCCGAAAAACCGCAACCATTAGAGAGCGAAAACGGCGTAGCGGCAAATAATGAAAATTTACAAGAGGCAAAAGCCGCAGAGTCAAATTTGAGCGATAAGCTCGATCTTGCCGAGCTTCAAAAAGATACGGAGCAAAATTTGAGCGACAAAGCTTCTGGCGAAGATCTTAAATCGGAGGGAAAAGGGCAAAATTTATCAAACAAGCGTCCGCCGCAAAAATCAAAGCAAGCTCCCGCGCCGCAAAACGAAGCAAAAAATAAAGCTGAAAATGCGGTAAAAACGCAGCTTTCTATCAAGATAGACGAGGTTAAAAAGCAAGAGATTAGAAAAATCGCGTTTGAGAGTAAAAATTTGGGCGATTTTCACAATGGGCTCGTGAAAAAATACGGCGCAGAGGACGCCGGCAAGCTGTATAAAGCGCTAAAACAAAAGGCAAAAGAGTACCTAAGCAAGCGCAATGCGGCTAAGTAAAATTTGCGTTTTGGTTGCGGCTTTTAAATTTTAAGGATTTGCGGTAAAATTCGGACGCGAAATCATAAATTTAAGGGCGAAAATGATCTATCTAGTCGGGTCAAATTTGGAATTTGATGGCATAAAGACGCTGGTTTTAAACGAGATAAAATTTAATAAATTTAGCGTAGATTTAGCCAAATTTGGCGCGCTGGTTTTGACCTCCAAAAACTCCGTAAATGCGCTAAAATTTAATCAAATTTCGCCCGCTAGTTTGCAAATTTACTCCATCGGCGACGGCACTAGCCGCGCGGCTAGTGAGTTTGGCTTTGCGCAAATTTACACTGCGAAAAACGCTCACGGAAACGACTTTGCCGCCGAGATCGCACCGCTTTTAAAGGGCAAAAAAACGCTATTTTTAAGAGCGCGCGAGACGGCTTCAAGCGTGGGCGAAATTTTGCGAGAGAGCGGCGTAAATTTGACGCAAATAATCGCTTACGAAAACGTTTTTAAACCGCTTTGCGAGGAGCAAAAACCGCCTAAAAATTCGGTGATTATTTTTACCGCCCCCTCGGCGGTGCGAAATTTTACTCGAAATTTTGGCTGGGATGAGAGCTATAAAGCCGTCGCTATCGGGCTTACGACGGCAAAAGAGTTAGAAATTTTTACCTCGCCCGTAGTGAGTGCCCAGCAAAATATAAATTCCTGTGTAAGCCTCGCAAAAACGCTACTTTAAGCTAAAATTTTATATAATAATCTTGCCTGAGTGATTTGGCAGCGTATTTTTATAGGGTCCAACACATTAGTTTCGGCGAAGATGTGCGGCGACCGTGCGACGCGGCTTCGTTTGAGCGTGCGAGCGCGAGAAGTTGCGACCTAAAGGAACCGCCTATTTGCAAGGTTGGCTTTGAATTTTCGGGCCACTTATATGCGCACCGCTCACTTGGGTTTTTATTTTTGGAGAAATTATGAAAATTTTGATAATCGGAAGCGGCGGGCGCGAGTACTCAATAGCTCTAAAACTTAAAGAATCCCACAAACACGAGCTTTTCTTTGCTCCGGGTAACGGAGCCACCTCAAAGCTCGGCACGAATCTAAACGTCAAAGACTATAATCAGCTTGCAGAATTTGCTAAGACTGAGCAAATAGAACTAACGATCGTCGGCCCCGAAGCGCCGCTAAGTGATGGCGTCGTGGATATCTTTAAGGCGCGAAATTTAAACATTTTTGGACCAAGCAGGGCTGCGGCTAGACTCGAGGGCAGCAAGGCGTTTATGAAGGATTTTTTAGCTAGAAACGCTATCCGAACGGCTGCTTATCTAAATACCGACGATTACGATGCTGCGGCTAAATTTATCGACTCTCTTACTGCCCCCGTTGTTGTAAAGGCCGACGGGCTGTGCGCGGGCAAAGGGGTGATAATCGCGCAAAGCAGCGATGAAGCAAAGGCTGCTGCTCGTGATATGCTAAGCGGCGAGAGCTTTGGCGAGGCCGGTAAACGCGTGGTCGTGGAGGAGTTTTTAGACGGATTCGAGCTTAGCTTTTTTGCTATTTGCGACGGCGAAAATTTCGTCAGCATGCCCGTAGCGCAGGATCATAAACGCCTAAAAGATAACGACGAGGGACCAAATACGGGCGGCATGGGTGCGTACGCTCCTAGTCCGCTAGCAAGCCAAGAGCTAATAAAACAGGTTGAAGAAGAGGTCGTAAAACCGACTCTAAAAGGCATGAAAGCCGAGGGAAATCCTTTCTGCGGCGTGCTTTTCGTGGGGCTTATGGTGGTTAAAGGCGTGCCGTACGTGCTTGAGTTTAACGTGCGTTTCGGCGATCCTGAGTGTGAAGTGCTAATGCCGCTGATTGATGGCGATCTGGGTGAAATTTTACTAAACGCGGCAAAAGGCGATCTAAAACCGGTAAAACTAAAGGACGAATTTGCTGTCGGAGTCGTGATGGCTAGTAAAAACTATCCTTTTTCAAGCTCGCCTAAGGCTAAAATCAGCGTAAAAAACGTTCCGGAAAACTCGCACATAGCATACGCAGGAGTGAGCGAACAGGGCGGCGAGATCTATGCTGACGGTGGACGAGTACTCGTGTGCGTGGGGCTTGGCAAAAGCATAAAACAAGCGCAGCAAAAGGCCTATGAGCTTTGCGAAAACGTAGAATTTGACGGCGCGCAGTACCGAAAAGATATTGCCTGGCAAATGCTAAAAGGACGCGAATGAGCAGGAGCGTCATAGACAAGCTCGAAAATGAAAATATCACGCTCGCTAGCGTCGGTAAAAGAGCCGTCGCGTGGGGGATAGATAAGTTTTTAATCTCGGTTTTGTTTTATGCCGTCTACTACGAAAAATTTGATGGGCTGGACTATGAGCAGATCAGTGCGCTAGCTATGGAAATGATACCGCAGATCGTTTTGCTCGAGGTTATTTATCAGACGTTTTTTACGTGGTACTGCGGCGCTAGTATCGGCAAGGTTGCGATGAAGATCGTGTGCGTGGATATCGATCTGCTCGATAAGCCAGGCTTGCTAAATTCTCTCACTCGATCTTTGGTTCGCATCATCGGTGAAAACGCATTTTTCCTAGGTTTTGCATGGGCGTTTTCAAATCCATTATTTCAAACGTGGCAAGATAAAGCCGCGAAAACGGTAGTTATAAATGTTTACTAGAATTTTTTTGTTACTAATGTTTGGGGCTTTTAGTTGCTTTGCGGCTCAAAATTTCGAGCTTTTGGCTGATGACGTAAAACGCGATAAGGGTATAGTTACTGCAGATAAAAACGTACTTGTGTATTCGCAAGATTATTTGATGAGCGCAGACAGAGCTGTTTACGATCAGCAAAAAGAGATCTTAGAGCTTTTTGGTAACGTAAATTTGATAAGAAACAAGGACGAAATCTCGCGCTGCTCGTACGCAAAGATTGACCTAAATAGTAAAGATAGTAACTACGAGACGCTATTTATGATGAACCGCGACATGGAAGTGTGGATGCAAAGTGACGAGAGTAACAGCACGTCTAAATTTTACGAGGTAAACGGCGCGGTCGTATCGAGCTGTAACGTCCAAGACCCCGACTGGAAGATCAAATTTGGCAGCGGCAAGCTAAACCGCGAGAGTAAATTTTTACACCTTTTTAATCCCGTGTTTTACGTAGGAAACGTTCCTGTGTTTTATCTGCCGTATTTTGGCTTTTCTACAGACACTCGCAGACGCACAGGCCTTTTACCGCCTGAGTTTGGTTACGGCAAAAACGACGGATTTTACTACAAACAACCGATCTATATCGCCGAATACGACAGCTGGGACTTGCAGTTTGATCCGCAAATTCGCACTAGACGCGGTACAGGCATATACGGTACGTTTAGATTTGCCGATTCGCCTTATTCTAAGGGTTCGGTGACACTTGGTGCATTTAGAGATACCGAGGGCTACCGACAAAGACAGATCGAGAAAAACTCGCTAAGACTCCCGTTAAAAAATAAAACACACAAGGGCGCTGACGTAAAATATGAGCGCGACAGGCTCGTTAAGCATCTGATAAACGAGGATTTGCAAGAGGGCTTGTGGCTCGATGCGGCGGCTCTAAACGATATCGACTATATAAATTTGAAAAAGCGAGGCTCAGGTAGCGACGATAACCCTCTCGTGACCTCAAAACTAAACTATTTCTTAAGCAACGACAAGCATTACTTCGGCGCATATGCGAGGTATTACACGGATACGTCAAAGATCGGTAGTCCGAACGAAAACAAAGACACGCTTCAAGAGTATCCGAGCTTTCAATATCATAAATTTACCGATAGCTTTATTTTGCCGAACGTGCTTTACTCTGTCGATCTCCACTCGCACAACTACACGAGAAAAATTGGCGTAAAGGCGACGCAGTACGAATTTAACCTGCCGGTTTCATTTCATTTGCCTTTAGCGGACGATTATCTGAAATTCTCGTATTATCACTATTTATACGCTACCCACGTGGACTATGCAAAGAAAATGTACCGTCCGACCGGAGACGAGGATAGGAGCGCAAACTACATAGAAAATTATCATAAATTTTCGCTCCAGACCGACTTAGCTAAGGCTTACGAGAGCTTCTATCATGGTTTAAATTTGGGCGTGGATTACGTAGTTAAAGCTTATAATGAAGGTGACCTGCCAGATAGATATGAGACAGCTGAAGACGATGGCAACGTATACGTCTATGACATGCTCGGACGAAAATATCAGAGCTTTATCAATCCTCAACACACTAGAGACGAGGTTTCGGCCAGAGCGACGCAGTATTTCTTCAACGAAGACGGAATAAAATTTTTGCGCCATACGATTTCGCAGGGTTATTACACCAAAGAGAACAAACGCTCAAATTTGAAAAACATCATCGGCTGGTATCCGCTACCGAATTTGTCTTTTTACAACAGGCTTGAGTACTCTTATGACAATAAATACTTTGAAAAAGTTCAAAGCGGCGCGAGCTATACGCATGATAAATTCGGCGCTAGCCTCTGGCACACGATGCAAAGAAAAAATGCGCAGGAAAAGCAAAACTATCTGCACCTAAACGGCTACGTCGAGCTTCCGCATAACTATAGGCTATTTAGCGGTACTCAGTATGACCTTGAGCGCGACTATAACAAGCAGTGGCAGCTAGGCGTCTCTCACCGCAGAAAATGCTGGAACTACACGTTTGTCTACGAAGAGGAGCTTGAACCGACTACGACTACCAGCGGAACGGCCGCCAAAAAATCAAGAGGTGTTTACTTCTTTATAAATTTCTATCCGATGGGCGGCGTACATTACGACTTTTCGGTAGGACAGACGACGCAAGGTAGCTGATGAGCAATTACCGGGATCTTATGTTTGAAAACCAGCTCGAAGCAGCCGAAAAGTTGCTCGAAATTTTGCCCAAAAAAGAGCTGGTCGCGGGCGAGTATCTGATGATATGCAGCTCTATAGACTCGGTCATCATGGTCGATAGCATAGCTCGCGGGCTAAATTTGAGCTATGAGATGTTGTTTTGTGAACGTATTCTTGCGCCGAATAACCCGGAGTGTGAGATCGCGATGGTTAGCGAAAAGGATGACGTGGTGCTAAACGACGAGCTTATTAAGAGCTTTGGCATTAGTTACGACTTCGTTTACGGCGAGGCCGACCGTAAGTACGACGAAAAAATCCTAAAAAACGTATATAAATTTAGAAAAGGAAATTTAATCGGCGATCTAAAGGATAGAAATATCCTGCTCGTCGATGAGGGCTGCGAGACGGGTCTTACAGCGCTAACCTGCCTAAAAACGCTCATGCGCGAGCGAGTAAAATCAGTCACCTACGCCACGCCGCTCATCGCTACCGACGTCGCCGCAGCTATCGCGCCGCTGGTGGATGAAATTTACGCCGTGCATAAGATCGCAAATTTTATCGAAGTGGATTTTTACTACAAAAACAAAATCGAACCAAAACCCGAAACCGTGCTTTCCATATTAGAGGAGAGTCCGTTTTATATACCATTACAAAAACAAGGAGATATCAGGACATGCAGTATTCAATAGAAGTCAATAATCAAGTCGAAATTTACGATATAAACAAGGTCGCCAAGCAAGCTAGCGGCGCGGTGCTTTTGCGCGTAAAAAATACCGTCGTTTTGGCCACCGTCGCTCGCGAGGATACGCAAGTTACCGAGGATTTTTTACCGCTAACAGTGCAATACATCGAAAAAACGTACGCAGCGGGTAGAATTCCCGGCGGCTACGTAAAAAGAGAAACCAAGCCGGGGGATTTTGAGACGCTAACTTCGCGTATCATCGACCGTTCGCTTCGTCCGCTCTTTCCAAAAGGCTACGCCTATCCGACGCAAATCGTCGTGATGGTGCTATCCTGCGACCCCGAGGTTGATCTGCAAGTCGTCGCTCTAAATGCAGCCTCAGTCGCGCTTTATCTTAGTGACATCCCCGTAAATGCGCCTGTTTGCGGCGTACGCGTGGGATATATAGATAACAAATTCGTGATAAACCCTAGCAACTCCGAGCTAAAAACTTCCGCACTCGATCTTTACGTAGCAGGCGTTAAAGATGAGCTTTTGATGATCGAGATGAGAAGTATCGCTACCGAAAAAGACGAGATAGTGCCTATCGCGCTAGATCCTATGATGGATCCAAATTTAGGCGGCGGCATGATAGCGATGCAGGACATGAACGAATTTAGCGAAGATCTCATCGTGGAGGCGATCGCAGAAGCTGGCAAAGCAATACTTCGCGCCTCAAACGCTTATGAAGAGGCATTTAGCCAGCATAAAAAAGAAGACGCACAGCTCGAGTTAAAACCCGAGATTGAAAACGAGAGCGTTGCCGTTTATCTAAACGAATTTTATAAAAATGACGTAAAAGCTGCGATAAATCAGATGGCTAAAAGCGAGCGCGCTAGCGAACTAACCAAGATCGCTAAGCAAATTTTGACCGACGAAGTAGCTCAAAAAGAGGGCTGGGACGAGGAGGTCGTCTCTAACGTCCTGGCTAAATTTAAGAAAAAAATCGTCCGCGAGCAGATCATAAACGAGGGCGTTCGCGCCGATGGCAGAGGGCTTAAAGAGGTTCGCCCGATCAGTATCGAGACCAATATCCTGCCAAATGCTCACGGTAGCTGCCTCTTTACCCGCGGCCAGACGCAAGCTCTAGTAGTAGCGACTCTAGGTACCGACGGCGACGCGCAGATGTATGATATGCTAACGGAAAAAGGCGCCGTGACGGATAAATTTATGTTTAACTACAACTTCCCGGGCTTTAGCGTCGGCGAGGCTAGCCCGCTAAAGGCTCCGGGCAGACGTGAGCTAGGAC
>CALBNA010000339.1 GCA_937896205.1 uncultured Campylobacter sp.
ACCAAACATTTTGTTCCTAATTTTTGTTTTTTACGGCTACGCCTAGCAGGATTTTACGGCGCAATTTATTTTTTGCAAATTTCCGCCGCTTTCGTTTATCTGGCTACGGCCGTTGCAAACTGCTAAAAATGACGCCTTTTGCCGAGCTTTTCTACGCAAAGGCGATTGTTGCCTTTTTTAGCCGGATAGCTATGTAAAATTCGCCGTCCGTATTTGCATTTTGCCCAAGTATGCATAAAATTTAAACGTCTCAAGTTTTGCCGTTTCTGCGTTTACTTTGGTTTTGATTTTACCGTAAATTTGTACATTTTGGTTTTTATAGTAGCTTAAAATTTTGGGGAAAATTTATAAAAACCACGGCAAAACAGCATAAATTTAAAAATCTCCGTCGTCGCCGAATTTGACGCTAGAGCCTAAAATTTTGCAAACCAAGTCTAAAATTTCTAAATTTACCTCGCTCGCGTATTCGTCGATAACCTTAAAAACCTCTTGCCTCACGTCCAAATCGCCGTCCGCATGAGCCTCTGCATAGGTCTCCTCGGCGATTTTAGCTAGCGTAAAAGTATCGATATCTCTTTGTCTCATCGCTGTTTTTAGCGTTTTTGATAGCTTCCATTTTAGATTTTCCATGTTTTTTCCTTTTGCGTTTTTGCGGTGCGGGTTTTGGCGCACAAATTTTACATCCACTCCAAAACCTGCGTAATGTCGCCTGCGACGAAGCATTTTAGCCCTTGTGCGTCAAGCGGCTTAGACGGCACGATCGCGTTTTTAAATTTCTGCGTTTTTGCCTCTTTTAGGCGCTGATCGAGGTTAAATATCTCGCGAATCTCGCCGTTTAAGCTAAGCTCGCCCATAAATACACTCTCCTTGCTGATCGGACGATTTTTAAAGCTGGAGATGATCGCTGCGACTACGGCTAGATCGGCCGCCGTTTCGCTGATCTTGACCCCGCCGCTCACGTTTATAAAGACGTCGTAGTGTCCCAGCGGGATCTCTAATTTTCGCTCAAGTAGCGCTAGCAGCATATCCAGGCGGTTTTTATCAAAGCCTGTGGAGCTGCGCTTAGGATATGCGCTCTCGCACACGAGCGCCTGGATCTCGACGCTAAGCGCGCGCGAACCCTCCATCGTGATCGTGATCGCCGAGCCGCTAGTAGCCTTGCCTCGCGTGAAAAATTTGCCCGCGACATCGTTGGCGCTGATTAGCCCGTTTTGGCTCATCTCGAAAATTCCCACTTCGCTAGTCGAGCCGAAGCGATTTTTAAACCCTCGTAGCATACGCAGCTCGCGGCTGGAGTCCCCCTCAAAATATAGCACCACGTCCACCATGTGCTCCAAGATACGCGGCCCAGCAATCGAGCCGTCTTTCGTGATATGGCCGATGATAAAGACGCAGATATTTTCGTTTTTGGCTAGGCGCATGAGCTCGAAGGTGATCTCGCGCACCTGCGATACGGAGCCCGGTGCGGAGGCAATTTTTTCGCTATAAAGGGTTTGTATGGAGTCGATGACGAGGATTTTATACTCGTTTTTGCGCACTTCGGCGAGGATATTTTCGAGTAAAATTTCCGTGAGTAAAAATAGCCCGTCTTTGACTGCGTCTAGGCGCTGGGCGCGCATTTTGATCTGGCTCGCGCTCTCTTCGCCGCTTGCATAGAGCGTCTTTTTGCTTTGGGCGGCGAAATTTGACGCGATTTTTAGCAGCAAGGTGCTCTTGCCGATGCCGGGGCTTCCACCGATCAGCACCAGCGAGCCCTCCACGACGCCGCCGCCAAGGACTAAGTCTAATTCGCTATTTTGCGTGCTGATGCGCGTAACTTTTTCGATCTCGACCTCGCTGATTTGCTTTGCGAGGCTGGGTTTTGCGGTGCTTTTTGATATCTCTTTTAGCGTTTCGATCTGCTGCGCGTTAAGCTCTAAAAAGCTATCCCAAGCCCCGCACTGAGGGCATTTGCCGACCCATTTGCTCTGCTGATTGCCGCAGGCTTGACACTCAAATACGGTTTTAGTTTTCGCCATTTTTTTCCTTTGCGCGATTATACTTTAAAATGTTTAAATTTTACTCCGACAGCGTTGTTAAATTTCAAATCGAAACACGCGCACGCGAAAAATGAGCAAATTTAACTCAAATCAACGGAAATTCAACTTTATCTAAATACAATTTGTCAAATTTAAAACTAAAATGGAGCGAAAATGAAACAAAAGCTTAGCAAGAACTGTCTCTTATACACATCTCCGAGCCCACGAGACCGTA
>CALBNA010000340.1 GCA_937896205.1 uncultured Campylobacter sp.
TCTTGAGTTTTTGGGTATCTTTACAGAATACTATTGCTAATTATAGCATAAAAAATCACTTAAAACGTAAAAATTTAAAAAATAAATTTTACCTAAACGCTCTTTGCAAGTCCCGCATCATATCAACCGATATATTGGAATTAAGCCACTGGATTTCCAAATATGCGAGGACCAAATTATAAGATGCCGTTAGCGCTTCGTTTCTGGTTTTAAAAACTCTAGCGCGAGCGTCAAACAAATTTACCGCATCTTTCAAGCCCTCTTCGTAGCCTCTTTCTATTGATTTTACGTAAAGCTCCGCATTTTCCAAAGAGCGCTTCATTAACTCGCATTCGTCGATATAATTAAGATAGTTATTTATCGCTCTTTTTTGGCTGATCTCTATCTCTTTTTGAATATCCTTTTGCTGCTCGACACTAGCTAGTCTTAGTAGTTTACCCTCCTCTACTCTTGAGCTGGTCGCACCACCCGTATATAAAGGCAGAGTAAAACGCAACATAGTATCCAGCTTTCTTCTTCTGTCACCGGAATAGTCGTTGTCTATGTAGTATAAATTTGCATAGCTGATACTAAAATCAAGCGTAGGGAGATGCTCGCTTTTTCTCTTTTTGTATTCTTGTTCTGAGATTTCGACGGCCAAAACGCTGTCTTGAAATTTAAAATTTCTTGCTACGTCGCTAAAATTCGACAAATTTACTTTTTTGAAAAATTCGGTATCGATGTTTGAAAAGCTATCCTTCACCTCGATCTCTTGCCCGACTAGCTTTACTAGCTCTAGCTTTGCTACTTCGATATTTAGTTTAGCTTTGTTTACGCCCAGCAACGCCTCGTCTAATCTAACTTTAGATTCGAGCATATCCATTTTATTTACTAACCCAAATTCCAAAGATTTCTGCATTTGGTTATATTTGGCGCGATTGGCTTCTTCGTAACTCTGAGCAAGAGCTAGCGTCTCGGATGCAAAGGTGTAGTTAAAATACGCCTCTACAACCCTTTTTGCTAGTTCTTGTTTAGTGTTTTCATACATCAGCTCGTTGCCGCGCACCCTGATTTCCTCTTGATTTCTTTGATACCAGATTGCCGGCCTAAATACGCTCTGACTAAGACTAACGCCTACCTTTTTATAGCTTTCGTTTATTTTTGATACTCTTCGCCTATCCATTCTGTCGTATTTTTCGCCGACATATGCGGCCTCGGCGTTAATAGTCGGCAAAAACATGGCCGTAGCTTGTGATAGCCTCTCTTGAGAGGCTATACTATTGTACATGGTCATTTTAAGCTCATTATTATTTTCGAGCGCCATTTCGTATGCCTGTGAGAGGCTAACGCTTTGAGCAAAAGCTAAATTTGAAGCCAATAAGGCCGAAAGTAAAATTTTAGTCTTCATTAAATGCCCTTTTAAACATATCTATAAACGGTTTTAAGACATACTCAAGCATCGTTCTGTCGCCGGTTTTGATCATTACCTCAACCGGCATTCCCGGAACTATAAAAAAGTCATTTCTTTTAAACTCTTTCATACCCTCTTCCGTAAGCACGGCCTTAATATCGTAAAACGAGTGACCTGCATTATCCTGAATACTATCGGCCGATACGTACGTTACTTTACCTTCCATGACGAAGCTCGGCCTGTGCTGAAATGCGCTAAATCTAATATCGGCAAGCTGTCCCACATGCACCGTATCGATATCTACTACGTTTAGTCTAGCCTCTACGACATAGTCGGTCTCGTCCGGCACTATGCTCATTATTCTCTCGCCCGGCCTTATTACGCCTCCGATAGTATGGAAGGCTAGTTCTACGACGCTACCCTCTACCGGAGATTTTACGATAGTACGCTCGGATTGATCTTTTAAAGCATTATAACGCTGTTGCAGATCCACAAGACGAGTTTTAGCGTCTTCAAGCTTTTTTAATACATCCTCTTTAAACGTTCTATCTCTTAATATAATTTGAGCTTGCGTCTCGGTAACTTGGACGTTTAGCCTTGCTATCTCGGCCTTGCCCGCAGCTATTTCACCCTCGACCGCCGTTTTTTCTCTATTTAAGTCGCGTAGCCTGACTTTGTCAGCCAACTGCTCTTTAAAGAGCCTTTCCCACTCTTTAATCTCTTCGTTCAAAGACTTTATGCGGTCTTGTTTGGCGCTTACTATCGCATTTGCGCCTTTGATTTGATTTTCAAGCTGTTTTATTCGTTGCTTTAGGATGGATTTTTCTTCATCCAAAAGCTTTTTTTGCGCATTAAATATACTCAACTGCCCGTCTATAGCCTCTTTATAACCTTCGATTTGCTTTATTTCGTCGCTAAATTTGACTTCCGTCGCATCGTCTTTTTGGGCTTCCAATCTAGAAACTATGACGCTGGTTCTTAAAAATTCTGCTCTAACTACGCTCATCTCGCTTTGCAAAGCAACGTTTTTTATCTCGACTAACGGAGCGCCCTCTTTGACCATATCTCCGTCTTTAACGAAAATTTTATCTACGACGCCACCCTCAAGGTGTTGGATGATTTTTTTGTTACTAACTACGCCTATTTTACCGACGGCTACGGCAGCGCTATTAAGAGGCGCCATGCCGAGCCAAATTCCAAAAACTCCGACTAGCAAAAATATAACGAACAACCCAAAATTTACGGTGCCTTTTTCATTTTTAAGTATCATCTTAGCCCTCCGCATCTTCTAGGCTTATGCTATGCCTTTTTTGTTGTTCTGCGACCTGCGGTTGTTGCGCATTTGCCTTGCCGAGCTCAGCCAATACCGCATCTCTGGCGCCAAAATACATCAATCTTCCGGCATTTAAAACGGCGATTTTATCAACTAAATTTAAGATATTTAGCTTGTGCGTTATTAACACTATAGTCGCCTTACCTTTCATCGACGCAAGCGCCGCAAATAGCGCTCTTTCGCCCTCTTCGTCCAAGCTAGCGTTCGGCTCGTCTAGTACGATTATTTTAGGCTCTTTATAAAGCGCTCTGGCAAGAGCGACTCTTTGGCGTTGTCCGCCGCTTAAGCTGGCTCCGCCTATGCCTATTTTGGTTTCATATCCGTCCGGTAAATTTAATATCATATCGTGCACGTTGGCTAACTTTGCGGCTCGTACGATCGCCTCGCTATCCAGTTCTCCGAATCTCGCGATATTTTCCGCGATATTTCCTTCAAAAAGCTCGACGTCTTGCGGTAAATATCCCACAAACTGACCCAAATGGTCGCTGTTGTACTGAGTGATATCGGCTCCGTCCACGCGCACTACGCCGTGAAATACAGGCCACACGCCTAGCATCGCTCTAGCTAGCGAGCTTTTACCTGCGGCGCTCGGACCGATTATGGCACACATATCTCCGCTTTTAAGCTCGAAATTTATACCCATCAAAGTAGGCGCTTTACCATGAGGCGGTACTAGGCTTATGGTTTCTAGGAAAATATCGCCTTTTGGATCCGGAAGCTTAAGCTTTTCGTTGTCGGCGGGGAAATCCTCTAAAAACTGCGAAAGTCTAGCATAGCTCTCTTTGGTGTTCTTATAGCTTTTCCAGCTTGAGATCAATATATCAAGCGGAGCTAATGCGCGACCCATGATAATAGAGCCCGCAATCATCATACCAGGATTTACCTCCTGCAGGACGACCAAATACGCGCCAAGACCAAGCATTAGCGACTGGGAAACGACGCGAAATACCTTACTGATATTTGCATACATCCCGGCTTTTACGCTAGACTCTGAGTGAGCCTCCAAAAACTCGTTATGTTTTTTGTGCCAAATTTTCTTTAAATTTCCGTTCATACCCATAGCTTGGATGACTTCGGAATTTCTCAAATTTAGATCAACAAAGCGAGTTTCGGCGCCAAAAGCGTCATTTGACCTTTTTAGTCCGTCTTTAGTCGCGCCTTCGTTTAAAAGAGCCAAAATAAACAAAACGATCGCAGCCGCGATACTAAAATATCCAAAATACGGGTGGAAGAAAAACAGTATCAATATATAAAAAGGCAGCCACGGCGCGTCAAGAAATGCAAACACGCCGTTGGTGCTGAGATATTGTTTTATGGTATTTAGATCTCTCATCGGCTGAGAAGATACTCTGCCGGGCTGTCTGGCCGAGAGCTTAAAGATCGCATCATACACTCTCTCGGACAGCCTCAAATCTATCTGGTTTGAAAAAACTACCAAAATTCTCGAACGTAAAATTTCGAAAAACATCATACATAGATATAAGAATATAACTATCAGCGTAAGGAAAAATAACGTATCAAGGCTTCTTGACGTTACGACCCTACCGTAAAGTTGTAACATATATAGAGGAGAAGTTAGCATCAAAACGTTTATGAACATGCTGAAAATTCCAGCATATATCATAGCGTGTTTGGATTTTTTAATACTCTCCTTTAGTTCATTTACTTTCATTTTCTTTTTTACTTTCGTTTTCTAAAATTCTACCCGCCAAATTTTCCAAATTCGTTAAGCTTCTAATGTGCGTATCTATTAGGCTAACATAGCCCTTTCTAACAAAATCAGCCAAAGTAGCGTCGTCAAGCTCGTTTAGTTTTTTTCTGCTCACGACAGAAAAGCCTTTGATTAAAGTGATTTTTTTATCGTTATCAGAGACGGTTAGCTCTTTGTTTATTAAAATTCCAGCCTTTTTAATCTCTTCTAACGCTTTTTGCGTAGCCTCTAGCTGGGCATTGTAGTTTTGCATAGCGTTTATGGTGTTTTGCAAAAATTCGCTCGGCTCTTCGTTTTTCTTGAATAATTTTTCACCTTTACCTTTTAGCTGAGGCGCATCCTCGTCTATACAAAGGATATTTTTATCTTCGACTTTAGCCAGAGTAAAAGGATAGTTTTGCAAGATCGCAGGCACGTAGCCTTTGTAGTTTTTATCTATTATTAAATTTTCATTTCTACCTAGTAGTACTAGCAGTTTAGGTACTACGTCGTTCGTGAAAACTATAGGCAGATCTTTCTCGCAGAAAAACGCCTCGCTCGCCACTATCTCCGCAAACGGGAAATTTGGTAACGCATCTTGGTGATAAGACACTCCGTTATGTACTTCTGAATTTAAAGCAACTATTTTCATTTCAGTCCTTTTTTTAAAATTTTGAATCTCTATTTTTTTTGCTAAACTTAAGTTTTTGTCGATGCTTCTGAAGGTATATCCGCCGTTTTGTTGCAAAAATGCCAAAACATCCTCAAATTCGTTTATAAAAACGTCTCGGATTTCGTATCTTTTGATGTCGCTTTCTTGGATATAACCCCGCGCTTTATTCCTATTTCTTATAAAGGTGCTATTTAGCTCTTGCATGATCTTAGGTATATTTAAGGATTTCAAAAATAGCGATATGGAATTAGACTCCAAAATGTAGCCTAAAATTTCCATATCGTATTTTTGGGTTAGAGAACTTAAAATTTCAACATAAAGGTCTTTTTCGCTTTGATCGGCAAAAAAGTTGCCCTTTTGTTTTATCAAAACCATTTCTGATTTTATTTCTCTAACCGCTCTACCCAAAATTTACCTTAACCAGTAACTAAAACATCAAGAATGTGATTGTAATCCTTTTATGCTTAAATAAATATTAAAAAGTGCCAGAGTAATTAATTTTATTTTTTAAGAAATCAAATTTTATGGAATAGTTATTGCTTATAATTCCGCGGTAAATGCTCGTTGTATTTTATGATTTTTTAGCCTGGATATCGTAATATACGATGTTTGTCATTTACTATCATTAGTACATAGTACTAAAATTCACTTCTAAGGAGCCAATATGGCAGTAACGCAAGCACAAGTTGCCCAGCTTTATGTGGCATTGTTTAACAGAGCGCCGGAAGGAGCCGGATTAAACGCGTGGGTAAGCGCCGGAGCCGCTAAAACCCAAGCGCAAATAGCCGACGATATGCTCAAAGCGCCGGCCGTACAGTCGTACTTTAACGGCAGTATAGATACCGATAAAGGCTATATCGAAAATATCTATAAAAACATCCTCGGCAAGGACTACTCGCAAGATCCGGCAGGCATAGATGCGTGGGTAAGGCATCTACAAGCCGGCCATACCAGAGGCGAGACGCTAACGAAGCTTTTCGAGGTAGCGGCATCGGCGGAGGCTAAGGCCGCCGATCCTAGGGCGGCGAAAATTTTCGAAAATAAATCCGCAGTCGCGGCCTATATGGCGAAAAAAATAGGCGATATCGGCAAAGACGGCAGCGGAAATTTCGACTACGCGCCGTTTCAGGAGATTATCAGAACGACCAACGAGTCAAATTTAGAAGCGCAAAAAGCCAAAATAGACGAGCTAGCCAGCAAAGGCGTCGAAAAGAGCCTAACCGACGGCCTGGACAACATAGCAGGCACCGCGGGCAACGACGTATTTAACGGCGTTTACTACGCAGGCAACGGCACGCAAAAGTCTACTTTGTCGCCTCTTGACAAGATCGACGGAGGCGCAGGCAAAGATACGTTAAATTTGACCGTGTTTAAAAACGACGCTCCGCAAAATTTGACTACGACCGAGCTTCAAAATATCTTTAAAGGCGTAAGCAACGTCGAAAATCTAAATTTGATCTCGGAGACCCAGTTTGACGCCGCCGGAGTCAAATTTAACTTAGGGCTGGAAAATTTAAACATCTCTACCATAGGCGACGTGAGCATATCCGAGACCGACGCGACGAACAAAGTCTCCGTAAATACGACCGGCAAAGTTTCGCTAAACGCTAAAAATGCGCAGAATATCGATATCTCGGCAAAATCGGACGTGACCTTGATCGCGCAGGACGCTAAAACCGTAAACGTAAACAGCGAAGGCAAGGCAAATATCGCCGCGACCGCCGCGCAGACGTTAAATTTAAAAGCCAACGGCGAAACCGAAGTCGCAACAAGCGCAAAGACCGTAAATATCGATCTAAAAAGCAAAACCAACGCTCTTAAAAACTTCACGACCCAGGCC
>CALBNA010000341.1 GCA_937896205.1 uncultured Campylobacter sp.
TACGAGATCTAGTACGGTCTCGTGGGCTCGGAGATGTGTATAAGAGACAGTTAAAACCCAAAAGACCGCCATCCCAACGCATAAAATAATAACCGCCCAAATATATTCCATCTTATTTCCTTGCCTATTTTTGCCGAAGCTTAATTTGTTTTTTGTTTATTATAACACAAACTCGCGACTTTTCGGAAGGGCCGTGATTTAAGAGAAAATTCGCTAAAATTTATAAAAGTTTAAAAAGGATAGAAAATGGATGAGAAAAAAAGCGTTTTTATCAACCGCGAACTTAGTTGGTTGCGTTTCAACTCGCGCGTTTTAGCCCAGTGCGAAAAGGCGTTGCCGCCGCTTGAAAAGCTAAAATTTATCGCGATTTATATGACGAATTTGGATGAATTTTACATGATCCGCATCGCGGGGCTTAAGCAGCTTTTTGCCGCGGGAGTCGCAGCTAGCGGTAGCGACGGCATGAGTCCGCTCGAGCAGCTAAGAGAGATCAGAAAATGCATCAAAGACGAACTCGCGCTCGTGGAAAAACACTATAAAGACGCGCTAAAAGAGCTCGCGCAAAACGGGCTTTTTATGAAAAATTACGACGAAATTTCGCCCGAACTTCGCGCCAAATGCGATGAGTATTTTTTCTCAAACATCCTGCCCGTCATCGTGCCTATCGCGGTTGATGCCACGCATCCGTATCCTCATCTAAACAACCTTAGCTTTAGCCTGGCCGTCAAGCTTGCAGACGCGGATAGTCCCGAGATAGTGAAATTTGGCATGATACGTATCTCGCGCGTTTTGCCGAGATTTTTTCAGGCTAGCGACAACGTCTACGTGCCGATAGAAACGATCGTGCATCGCCACGCTGAGGAGATTTTCCCAGGTTACAAGCTACTTAGTTCGGCGGCGTTTAGAGTTACGCGAAACGCCGATATCGTCATCGAGGAAGAAGAGGCGGATGATTTTATGATGATCCTAGAGCAAGGACTTAAGCTACGCCGAAAAGGCGCCTTTGTCCGCATGCAGATACAAAAGGATGCTGATGCCGAGATAGTCGAGTTTCTAAACTCGCATATGAAGATTTTTTACAAAGATATCTACGAGTACACCGTCCCACTCACGCTAAATTCGCTCTGGCAAATCGTGGGAAATAAAGAATTCTCGCACCTTTGCCTGCCGCCGTACGCGCCAAAGACATTGCCGCCTTTTAGTAGCCATCTCTCGATGTTTGACGTCATCGACAAAGAAGACGTGCTGGTCGTGCATCCCTATGAGAGCTTTGATCCAGTCGTGCAGTTTATCAGGGAGGCGAGCAAGGATCCGCGCGTGATCTCGATCCGCATGACGCTTTACCGCGTCGATAAAAACTCGCCTATCATCCAGGCTCTGATCGACGCTGCAAACGACGGCAAGCAGGTAACCGTGATGGTCGAGCTAAAGGCGAGGTTTGATGAGGAAAATAACCTGCACTGGGCAAAGGCTCTAGAAGATGCCGGCGCGCACGTGATATACGGCATTACGGGTTTTAAGGTGCACGCAAAAGTGAGCCAAGTCATCCGTCAAGAGGGCGGCAAGCTTAAATTTTACATGCACCTTTCCACGGGCAACTACAACGGCGGTTCGGCGAAAATTTACACCGACGTGAGCTATTTTACGAGCAGGGCGGAGTTTGCGAGCGATACGACGACGTTTTTTCATATACTTTCGGGCTTTTCTAAAAACCGCCGCCTACAGACGCTTTCTATGTCGCCGATGCAGATAAAAGAGCGCGTGCTAGAGATGATAAAGACCGAGACCGCGCACGGCGAGCAGGGCAGAATCGTGGCCAAGATGAACGCGTTAGTAGATAGCGACATCGTGGACGCGCTAGTAAAGGCTAGTAGCGCTGGCGTAAAGATCGATCTCATCGTGCGCGGCATCTGCTGCGTGCGCCCGGGCGTGAAAGGCCTTAGCGAAAATATCCGCGTGAGATCGCTCATCGGCAAATACCTTGAGCACGCGAGGATATTTTATTTTAGGCACGCCGAGCCTCAAATTTACATCGCCTCCGCCGACTGGATGCCGCGAAATCTCGAGCGCCGCCTAGAGCTCATGACGCCGATAATCGATAAAAATTTACAAGAGCGCTTGCTCGAGTTTTTGCGATTGCAGCTTAGCGATAACGAGCTGGCGTTTGAGCTGCAAAACAGCGGCGAATACGCCAAAGTAAGGCCAAAAGACGGCGACGCGCGCATAAACTCGCAAGAGGTGCTCGAGGAGTACGTGAGCGGGATATATAAGGCGACGAAAAAGGATAGCGATAAGGGAAAGAGCGAGCAGATGGTGGCTAAGCTTTTGAAAGAGAGTTGATCGGCTTGTCTCGCGAGTGCTTTTCCGAGATTTTGCAAAATTTCGCTCCGCAGGCTACTTGCCTAGCGCACGCTCAATTTTGCTTCAAAACTCGAAAAATCATCTCGCGATACT
>CALBNA010000342.1 GCA_937896205.1 uncultured Campylobacter sp.
TACGAGATCTAGTACGGTCTCGTGGGCTCGGAGATGTGTATAAGAGACAGCGTTTTGGCAGTTGCCTTGATGCAAATTTATGGCGCGTTCGGGCTAGCGCTTGCTAGCTCGCTAGGCGGGTTTTTGACGCTAGCTTTAAACGTCAAATTTTTTGGGATAAGAAAATTTTTAGCTATAATTGAGCCTAAAAAAATAACGCTTTTAAGCGCGGTTTTGGCTTTGGAGGCGGTGATTTTGATATTTTTAAGGAAATTTTTAGATGCAAATTTTTGATAGCGTAAAGAGAAAAAAAGTGGAATTCGAGCCCGTAAAAAGCGACTTCGTACGCATTTACGTCTGTGGGCCGACGGTTTACGACGATGCGCATTTGGGGCACGCTAAAAGCGCGATTAGCTTTGATCTGCTTAGGCGCACGTTAAGCGAGCTTGGCCACAAGGTCAAATTCGTGCGAAACTACACCGATATAGACGATAAAATTTTAAAGAAAATGAGCGAGAGCGGCGAGAGTTTAGAAGCGATCACGGATAGATACATCGCAAGCTACGAGCGCGATATGAGCGCGCTTAACGTGCTTGAGCCCGACGTCAAACCAAAAGCGACGCAGACACTAAAAGAGATGATAGAGTACATCGAAATTTTGCTAAAAAACGGCTTTGCTTACGAGATCGCGGGCGACGGCGTTTACTTTGACACCGCAAAAGACGCGGAGTATCTGAGTCTGAGCGGTAAATTCGACACCGAGGCAAACGTCGCTCGCGTGGCTAGTAGCGACGAAAAAAAGGACGAAAAAGACTTCGTGCTGTGGAAATTTGACGAAAAATGGTACGAAAGCCCGTTTGGCCGCGGTCGCCCAGGCTGGCACACCGAGTGCGTCGCAATGATAAAAAAGCACCTATCTAGCGGCGAAAAATTTGAGATCGATATCCACGCGGGTGGGCTTGATTTGCTATTTCCTCACCACGAAAACGAGGCCGCGCAGTGCCGCTGCGCCGAGCGTAAGAGCCTAGCTAAATACTGGCTGCACAACGGCTTTATCCAAGTAAATAACGAAAAAATGAGCAAGAGCCTAGGAAATAGCTTTTTCGTTAAAGACGCGCTGGAGCGAAATTTGGGCGAGGCGGTGAGATTTTATCTGATCTCTAGCCACTACAGAGCGAATTTTAACTTTAGCGAAGATGATCTAAATGCGGCAAAAAAGCGCCTAGATAAAATTTACCGCCTAAAAAAACGGGTTCTTGGCGCGGAGGCAAATTTGAGCGCGAACGAGAAATTTAAGAGCGATTTTATGTCCGCGATGGGGGACGATCTAAACACCTCAAAAGCCCTTGCTTGCGTAGACGAGTTTGTCCGCAGCGCAAACGACGAGCTAGACGCAAACCCAAAAGATAAAGCCAAAAAAGGCGAAATCGCGGCAAATTTGGAGCTAATAGCGCGGGTGCTCGGCATCTTGCAAGTAGACGTATTTGAGTATTTTCAGTTTGGCGTGAGTGACGAAAAACGAGCATATATTGAGGATCTGATAAATCAAAGAAACGAAGCCAAAAAAGCCAAAAACTACGAGCTATCGGATAAAATCCGCGATATGCTAGCCGCAAACGGCATCAGCCTCATGGATACTCCAAACGGCTGCATGTGGGAAAAGATATGAAGCAGATGAGCCTAAAAGAGGTCCTGCGGCGGTTTGCGCCTTACTTTAGGGATTATATTTCGTATTTTATCATCGCAATCGCCGGCATGCTGATGGCTAGCGGCGGCACTGCGGCGTCGGCGTGGGTGATCGAGCCCGTGCTAAATAAAATTTTCATCGAAAAAAACAAAGACCTGCTTTATCTTTTGCCTTACGCCATCATCGCGATTTACTTTTTAAAAGGGCTTGGGACGTTTTTGCAGGCCTATTTTACGGCGTATATCGGGCAGGATATCGTGAGGAGATTTCGCGAGAAACTGCTAAAAAACCTGCTAAATTTGGATATGAAGTTTTTTAACGACTACCGCACGGGCGAGCTAATCAGCCGAAATATCAACGACATCGACCGCATCAGAAGTATCGTTAGCTCCATGATACCAGAGCTCATCCGCGAGGCTATCACGATCGTCGGGCTACTTTGCATCGTGCTTTATCAGAGCTTGCAGCTTGCATTTTTTGCGCTAGTTATCATGCCCGCAGCAGTCTATCCGCTCTCAAGACTCGCAAAAAAGATGAAAAAAATCTCCCGCGCCTCGCAGGAAAAGACCTCCGATATAAGCTCTAAGCTGAGCGAAATTTTTACCAATATCGAAATCATCAAAGCAAACAACGCGCAGGAGTTTGAACACGCCAAATTTACCGATGAAAACGCTAAATTTTTCAAGCTAAATTTAAAAAGCGTAAAAGTAAACGAGATGGTAAGTCCGATGATGGAGATTTTCGGCTCCGTGGGCGTCGCGGCAGTCGTTATCATCGGCGGCAAAGAGGTCATAGACGGAAATTTGACGATGGGAAGCTTCTTTTCGTTTCTAACCGCGCTTTTCATGCTTTACACGCCTATTAAACGCATTTCAGGCCTTTATAACAAGATGCAAGACGCCGTGGTCGCGGCAGAGCGAACCTTTGAGCTCCTTGATAAAGAGCCTCAAATTTTAAGCGGCGACAAACCGGTGCCGTCTGAAATAAATTTGATAAATTTTAAAGACGTCAGACTAAACTACGACGATAAAGAGGTGCTAAAAGGCGTAAATCTAAGCGCGAGCAAGTCCCAAACCGTCGCACTCGTGGGCAGTAGCGGGGGCGGAAAAAGCTCGATCGTAAATTTGCTCATGAGATTTTACGACGCAAACGGTGGAGCGATCGAGATA
>CALBNA010000343.1 GCA_937896205.1 uncultured Campylobacter sp.
GTCTAGTGTAGTGCTCGCTGTCGGCGTTTGTGATGTTGTGTCCTGTCGTAGTGATCTGCGTCTGCGCGGCATCTAGGCCGCTAACTCCGATATGTAAAGACGAAAAAATATTAGCCATTTTTTAAACCCTTGTTTTAAATAAACTTTCAGGCGTCAAGCCTTCTTTATCGTAGCTGCCAGACTCGCTTTTAAACATGTTTTTTAGCAAGCTATCGAAAAATTCTTTTACTCCGACGACGTATTTTGCGTATTCTTTGTTTTTTGAGTAGAGCTCTTCAAGCTTTGAGCGCATAAGCGCGAGAGATGATTTTACCTCATCGTCAAGGATAGAGCTTAAATTTGCCCCGCCGTTTTCTTTTGAGACTCTTAAAAGCTCTTTATCTAGCAGCGATTTTATAGATTCGAATTTTTTAACCAGCTCGTTTTTGCGTTTGACGCTATCATCGACCTTAGTGTGATCGGCTAGTTTTATCTTTTCTATATCTTCCGTAGTTTGGGCGATGAGCTCGTCTAGCACGCCCATCGCCTCATCTAAATATTTTTTAAGCATTTTTGTCCTTTCTTTTTACGCAAGGACAAAAAATCTTATAAAAGCGTATCGGCAACGGCTTTTGCAGTCTTGGACATATCTAGTTTATATGTTCCGTTTGCGATCTGCTCGGCTATCTTTGCAACCTTGCTTTCTTCTTTGCCTTGTGTTTTTTCCATGTTTTCGCTCTTTTTTACGTCGTTTGAGCGAGTGATTTGCTGCGGGCTCATGCCCAGTTTAGCTCCCAAAGTTCCTATCATTTTAAAGCCTTTTTAGATTTGTTAGAAACTAAATCGGCAAATTTTGATTTTTCTTAAGCCCTTTCTTTCAAATAATTGAATAAAAGTTCACTAAAGCCTAAATTTCCGCTCAGAGCCTTGCTCATCGTATCGTTATACATCGAGTGATAGATCTCGTCACCGGCGTCTTTACCGAATAACGGATTTTCGTCTTTTAGCGCGATATCCAGCACGCTTTTAACTAAAAACGCCTCAAAAGCGTCGGTTTGCTCTTTTAAAAGCGCATCTTGCTCGCTCTGAGGCTTATTTGCGCGCCTATTTTCGATTGAACTAGTGGCAAATTTATTATACGAGCTTAAAGCCGCCGAACTGTCTACGTTTAACATTATATTATCTCCAAATTTACGTGTATAGCGCCTACGCGTTTTAGATTTTCCATTATCGCGATGATATCGCTAGGCGTCGCGCCCATCTTGCTTAGCGCCCTTGCGACGCTAGCTACGGTTGTTTTTTCGCCGCTGATTTTTAGCATATTAGTTAGCGGATCTACCGCTGCGCCGTCTTGTAGATCGATTGTTTGCTGATTTGCCGCCATGTCGTCATACGAGCTAGGCTCTATCTTTATCGTGATGTCGCCGTGCGTGATGACGACTGGATCAACGGTGATATTTATGCCGCTTACTATCGTGCCGGTGCGCTCGTCGATTACGATCTTATCTAGCGCTTTATAATCCACGTCCAAATTTAACACCCTAGCTACGAAATCAACCATATTTACTCCGTTTGGCTTAGCGATCCTGATCGTTCTGGAGTCAACCGCTACGGCGCTATCGCCGCCTATATTTAAATTTACCGCTCTTTGTATATTTGAAGCGGTGTCGAAATTCGACTCTTTTAAGCTTAAAAATATCGCTTCTTGATTATAGATATCGTACGCGATCTCGCGCTCCACGATTGCGCCGCTTGGGATCGTGCCCGCGGTTACGTGGTTGCCGCCTTTACTTCCGCCTCCGCGAGATGCGGTTTTGCCGCCTATAGTTAGCGAGCCCTGAGCTAGAGCGTAAATGTCGCCGTCCACGCCCTTAAGCGGAGTCATCAAAAGCGTTCCGCCCTGAAGGCTCTTTGCATCGCCGATAGATGATATCACGACGTCGAGCTTATCGCCCTGCCTAGCAAACGGCGGCAGCTTTGCGATAACCATTACCGCGGCGGTATTTTTTGATTTGATGTCGTCTGGCTTGATTTTTACGTTCACGCTTTGAAGCATATTTGAAAGAGACTGGATCGTAAACTCAGAGCTACTGCCGTCGCCAGAGCCGTTTAGACCGACGACCAGACCGTATCCGATCAGCTGATTTTCCCTCACGCCAACGACGTTTGCGATGTCTTTTATCTGCGCCGCAAAAGCCGATATGGCAAGGGTTAGCAAGCATGCCGCTAGTTTCATTTTTGTCCTTAAATTTGTATTTTCAAGGACTAAAAGCAATTAGCATTCCAAATTTGACACAAGAATTTAAGAGTAGTAGCTAAGCGAGGTGTTTCCGAATTTTTTAGATTTTAAAAGCGTAAATGCGCCGATGTTTTCGGGTAAATTTAAGTGGCTAGCATGCTCGAAAGCGATCAGATAAATTTTGTCTTTTGGCAAATTTCTTACCAAATTTACGCACTTTTGATAAACGTCCGCAAAGCCGTCTCTGATATCAAAAGGCGGATCAAGATACAAGATAACGGGTAAATTTTGCCTCGCGACGATGGCGGGCGTAGTACTAAATGTATCGCCGTTTACGATTTCTAGCTCATCACCGATAAGTTTAGCGTTTTGTAGCACGATTTTATAGGCGTTTTTGTCGATTTCTACCGCGTACGCCTTTTGTGCGCCGTTGCTTAGCGCTTCTGCGGCCATCAGCGCGCTACCACCAAAAGCCTCGACAAAAACCTTGCCCGCTAGCTCGTAACGAAACGAGTCGAAAAACGAACCTTTTACGATGCTTTTGGTGCTTCTTGTAGTTTGCAGCGATGGCAAAAGCAGCTTTTTGCCTTTAAATTTACCGCTTGAAATCGTAGCATAGAGATTTTTCAACGATTTTTCCTTAGAATCGCGAGTAGCTCTTCTTTAAATTTATCTATCAAATTTGAAACCTCAAGCTCCAAATTTGAGCCGTTTTGCGGTGCGGTTTCTTCTTTTATAACAAATGCGGGCGCGTTCGTGCGAGAAGGCGCAATGGGCTCTGAAAACTGAATCGCCGAGTAAAACTCCTCAAGCGCGGAGATAAGGGCTTCTTTGCTAAAAGGGATTTTTAGATGAGGCGAGCGCTCGGCGATCACGAAAACGGGCTTTTTGGCCTCTATCTTTTTGTCTGCCACGATAAAATCGCAATCTTTTCTAGGCGAGATAAAATCCCTCAAAAATAGCCTTAGCGACTCCCCCAGCAAAATGCAGTCGCATTCAAACGAAACTTTCACGAATTCTCCTTTTTCTCGCCTTAATTTAGGCTGGATTTTAACAAATTTATGCGAAAATTTAAATTAAGCAAAAATTTTCCCGAACGGGGCTAAAAAAATTTGCAAATTTGACGATATAGAAGCTAGCAAACATTTAAAGGAGAAAATATGGAAATTTTCAAAGTAGCAAGCCAGCCGATGGCAAATGTAGCTACAAGCTCGCACGCACAAAGCTCTACGCAAACCAGAGAGGTCGAAAGGACGCAGATCCAGCAAGATACGACGCAAAATTTAACCGAGCAAAATAACGAAACGCTAAGCAAAGAAGTAAAAGAAGCCACGGAAAAGCTAAATAAACAAATGGAAGATCTAGGCACTAGCATACGTTTTGGTTACAACGACAAAATAGGCGCGATGTACGTAAACGTCATGGAGATGAAAACCGGCGAAGTAATCCGCAAAATCCCGACCGAACAGGCAATGAAGCTAAGCGAGTATTTTAGAGAGGCGGTCGGAGTTTTATTTGACAAGGAGAGCTAAAAATGGCACTAGGTAAAGTTTCTTCGCTTGGCTTTGGTAGCCAAGTTTTAACGCAAGACGTTATAGATAAGCTAAAAGCCGCCGACGAAGCGGGTCAGATAAAACCCGTAACCGCTAAAATCACGGCAAACGCGACCAAACAAAAAGACCTAACGGCTCTAAAAACGCTGATCGGCACCTTTCGCTCCTCTGTTTCAACCCTGGCAGACGATAGCTCATATCAAAAAAGAACCACTAGCTCGGATGGAAAGAGTGCAGATATAAGCGTGAGTGCGGGCGTCGCGGTACAAGATATCGAGGTAGACGTTAAACAACTAGCTAAAAAAGACGTTTATCAAAGCACCAAATTTGCCACCTCAAGCTCGTTTATCGGCAAAAACGGAACCTTTGGTATAAAAGTCGGAGACCAAACCTATAAAATCGAGGTTAAAAACTCCACTACGCTAGAAGAGCTAGCCGATAAGATCAACGAGGTCACAAACGGCGCCGTCTCGGCAAAAGCGATGAAGGTTGGCGGCGAAGATCCGTATCAGCTTATATTGCAGTCCAAAGAAACCGGCGCAGAAAATAAAGTCGATATAACAAATGTCGATAGTAACGGTACGGCCCTAACCGGCGCGGACGACGTTTTGCAAAAATTAGGCTGGGATAGCGCAAACATCGCAAATAATAAAATCTCAACGGCACAAGACGCCGAGTTCGTCTACAACGGCATTACGATAAAACGAAGCGGCAACGAGGTAAAAGATCTAAATTTAGGAATGACGATAAAACTAAAAGATACGGGCAAGACGACTTTTAGCGTCAAAGAGGACACCAGCGCGATAAAAGAAAGCATGCAAAGCATGGTGACGGCGTACAACAACCTCGTAAACAACCTAAAAGTCGCGACTGATTATGATTCGGACACGAAAAAATCTGGTACATTCCAAGGTGTGAGCGAGATAAATACGATAAAATCGACGCTAAATAAAATTTTATTCGGCAATCAGACCTATACGAAAGATAACGTAACAAAGACGGCAAATTTAGCCGACTACGGTCTAAGCCTAAATAAAGAAGGCCTGCTAGAGCTAAATAGCTCAAAGCTAACCTCAAAACTAGATCAAGACCTAGAAAGCGTGCAAAAGATATTTGCCGGCGGCACTACCTACGGTACGGCTCAGGTTCTTAGCTCAAAACCGGTAGATAGCGGCGCGCTCACTCTAGGCTGTCTCTTATACACATCTCCGAGCCCACGAGACCGTACTAGATCTCGT
>CALBNA010000344.1 GCA_937896205.1 uncultured Campylobacter sp.
AAGAAAAATGCGTCGATAACGATAGAGCCAAAACTATGTATTTAGACGACGTCAGAGCCGTTAGTCTAGAGGGCGGCAAGCTAGGCATTAGGATATTTTTAAACGACTGGCTTGATACTTACAACCTAAATAAATACGTAAAAATAGACGGCATAAAAAATCTACAAGTGAGCGAACTGGAATACACCGATAACAGCGATACTAAATACTACCACTATATCGATATAACCAGCGACGAACTAAAACCTCAAACCGAGTACAAAGTCACGCTAAAAAAAGGCTTTGGCGACGAGGATAGAATTTTGCGAGAAGATGCGGAGTTTAGCGTCAAAACCGGCGATTATAAGCCGTTTTTGGAGTTTAGCGATAAAGGTTCTTATTTATCTAGCGCCGGCGAAATCGGCGTAAAAGGTGTAAATTTAAATACCGCTAAAGTCGTCGTAGAAAAGCTAAAAGAGCCGAATTTAAGATATTTCTTAAATTTTACCCAAACTCCGCTTGACGACTACGTAGAAGAAGTCGCAAGCAAAAACTACGACCTAGGCGGCGCTCAAAACGAGATGCAAAAATACAAAATAAAGCTTGATTTTGCCGAGGGCGGAGATGGAGTTTATCTAGTCACGATCTACTACGATAAAGATAAAAGCGCCAAAAAAGCCGTCTATCTAACCGACATAGGCCTAAGCGCGAAAATTTCAAAAGACGAGGTGTTTTTATTTGCCAACCGCCTAAGTAAAAACGAAGTCGTTGCAAACGCGGACGTTAAAATTTACTCTGCCAAAAACAGCCTCATCGCAAGCGGTATCACAAACGACGAGGGCGTATTTAAATTTAACAAAAAAGACATCGGCAAAGACGTAGCAAGCGCGGTCGTAACGCTAGGCAAGGAGCAAAGCTTCATCGCTCTATCGCAAAACAAACGCCTAAACGAGGAGTCGAATTTAGACGTTCAAGATAGAAGCGAAATTTACGACGCTTATTTGCATTTTGCCAGCGACATCATCCGTCCGCAGGAAAATATAAAAGGCGAGATCATAATCAAAAACGCGCTGTTTAAGAGCCTCTCAAACATGCCCGTTAAGCTAAAAATCAGAGATCCGCAAAACAAAGTAATCCTAAATAAAGGCGTAAACACCACCGAGCTTGGCGTGATAAATTTCGACGAGCCGGTAAACTCAGGACTAACCGGAACGTTTAAATTTGAAGTATTTAACCTCGATCTTAAAAGCGGCAAGTGGAAAAAAATAGAAGACTACGCGGAAAGCGTCAAAGACGGCATCACGACGCGCGAGAGCAATTCGGTAGCGGATGACGGCACGCGCAATGCGAGCAAAACCGTCTCCAGCTACGACGGCAACGCGACCGAAGATGTGCGATATAAGCTCGCAAAGGGCAAATGGCAAAAAGAGAGCATGGACAGATCCGTAAGAAACGCGTGGGATAAGGAGGGGCTTACGATAAGCTTCAAATGGGACGGCAAGAGCTGGCAGCCCAAAGATAAGACCGAAATTTTCTACGACGCCTCAGGAGAGATGAGCAGATACGTGAGCTACGAGTTTGTAAACGGCGCGTGGCAAAACAGCGAGCGAGAGATGCTTAACGGCGATCGAAACGGTAGCTACGAGCAGATCCGCAGCACCTTTAAGGACGGCGCATGGCAAAACGCGACGATGAGCAAGCACGAGCTTGATGCTGCGAAGGACGAGGGGATCGTTACGAGCTTCATCTGGAACGACGAGAAGGGCGCGTGGGATAATATGAGCAAACAGATCGTTATCAAGAAGGGAGCGGATCTTAATATGACCTCGTATCTGTGGGATGAGCAGCTTAAAGATTGGGTCAAAAGCTACTCAAACGGCGAAATTTACGATAAATCGGGCGAGCGACTACTAGAGCAAAGCTACGAATCAAATTCCAGCAGCGGCAAATACGTATATAGCTACGACGAGCACGGCAGCAATACAGCGATGGATATCTACAAGCTTGATGCGAGCGGCAAATGGGTGCAAACCGGGCGCTCGGAGGCTACTTACGATATCCAAATCCCATCAGACAGCGTGGGTCACGGAGCTGCGCTGATGATGTTTGAGATGCCTAGTATCTACGCGATAACGAGCTTTAAGGAATTTAAGATTAAAGACGGCAAATCCGAGCTCATAACGGA
>CALBNA010000345.1 GCA_937896205.1 uncultured Campylobacter sp.
AATAAATCCGTATAGATTAGCTAGTACCCAACCCACTGCGCACGAACTAAACACACCGATAAGGCCCGGGATGATGAAGCTGTGGTTGATGACGTATTTGCCGATCTTAGTCGTACCTGAGCGGTCAAACTGGATCGCCGCAAGGTCGCTCGGATATGTAGGAAGGATAAAGTATCCGTAGCAAGCCGTAGCAAACGCGACGATGATGCCTGGATCCACGCCGATCTGAACGGCAAGCGGTACGAACGTCGCGGCGGCGGCTGCTTGAGAGTTTAGGAACTTAGAAATCAGCATACCTACAACGATATACATCCACGGATAGGCCTTCATCACCTCTCCTAGCGAGCCTTTTAGCATCTCGATGTGAGAGTGAAACATCGTATCTGCCATCCAGCTGATACCGTAGATCGCTACGAGCGCGACCATACCGCTGTGGAAGATCTCGTTTTGAGCGATCTTAGCAGCCTTGATGCCTGAGTAGATCATCATGATGGACGCAGCTAAAAGCATGAAAATTTGGATCGTATCGACCATGCCTAGAGGGGCGGTCTTTTTCATAGTATCCTTTACTACGATGCTAGCGTTTGCGACGGTTTCGGTTTTGCCCTCTTTAGTGATAACTACGTTGCCGTCTTGAAGTACGATGGTTTGAGTTACTTTTTTGTCTTTATCTAGGACTTCTACGTTAGTAAATTTAGTAGCGTCTTTTACTTTGTTGTCTTTTACGTTTGAGACGACTTTGCTACTATCTACGGTAGAGACTACTTGTCCGTCTTTTACGGTAATGTTTTTAACTACTTTTTTATCCACTACGATTTCGATAGATTTACCCGGGACGTCGCTAGTCCAGCTAGGGCGGAGTTGTTTATAGTAGCCTAGAACCGCCACGATAGCGATAGTAGCTAGGAATATCCACATAACGTTCCACTGTTTAGCAGGAAGTTTTACGCCGATTAGAGAGTGAGATTCGTCTGAGCCGTAGATGTATTTTCTTTGCTCAGGGTCTTTGATCCTCTCTTGGAAATCAGGGTCTTTATCTAGGTCTTTACCTCTAAAGATCGAGTAAGTACCGATGATGAGCATACCGATAAACGTAGACGGGATGGTGACTTTTAGTAGATCTACGTAGCTAGTAAATCCGTCGATATGAACGGTACCGGTGCCTAGCAAAACGGCTACCATAGATACGCCCGCGACCGAAACCGGGCTAGCGATGATAGCTAGCTGAGACGAGATCGTAGTCGCAGCCAGCGGTCTTTCCGGACGGATGCCGCTTTTGATAGATACGTCGTAAATGATCGGTAGCAGCGTATAGACCGTGTGTCCGGTGCCGCATAGAACCGTTAGCGTCCAGCCGCAAAGAGGGGCTAGGATACAGACGAATTTAGGGTTTTTTCTTAGCGCTTTTTCGGCTATCTGAAGCATAACGTCAAGACCGCCCGCTGCTTGTAGCGTGGAGCTTGCTACGACGACGGCTAGGATCGTGAGGATAACGTCTACTGCCGGTTTGCCAGGCTTCATACCGAATGCAAATACCAAGATAACAAGACCGATGCCGCCTAGTACGCCTAGCGCCATACCGCCTTTTTTAGCGCCATAGAATAAACATCCGAGCACTACGATTAGTTGGAGAGTGAACTGAGTGCTTTCACTCAAACTGGTTAGGAATTCCATTTTTTCTCCTTTTAGGAAATTACGGCGCGATTATATAAATATTAAAATTAAATA
>CALBNA010000346.1 GCA_937896205.1 uncultured Campylobacter sp.
ACGAGATCTAGTACGGTCTCGTGGGCTCGGAGATGTGTATAAGAGACAGGTCGTCGTAGTGGCGCGTGCAGTCAAAGATATTCATCATCTTTACGATGTAAAGGTAGCTCAGCGGATCGAAGCGCTTTGGAAAGCCGTGGCCGTTGTACTCCATATAGCGATCGACCTGAAACCGCCCCGTAAGCTCGTAAAGACCGTCGGTTTCGACGTAGTTGCGGCCGAATTTGGAGTCCATGGAGCTAGGCGAGAGAAAGCTGATGTGCCCCGCCATACGCCCTAGCGCCATGCCGGTTAGTCCCTGCGCGGCGATGTCGTTTTCGTCGTATTGCCCGTCTTTAAAACCCGGATCGCGCAGGATGCCCTCGATCGCGATTTTGTTAAACGCGATCGCCCAGGCTTTACTCTGATAAGTGCTGGCTAGGATGATGACGTTTTTGGCGAAATTTGGAAACTCGATCGCAAAACAAAGCGCCTGCATACCGCCTAGGCTACCGCCCACGACCGCATGCGCGCGCTCGATACCTAAGTGCTCAAAAAGCCTCATCTGCGCCTTTACGACGTCACTGATGGTTAGCACCGGAAAGCGCAAACGATACTGCTTGCCCGTGCTTTTTTCGATACTGAGGGGATTTGTCGAGCCGAAATTTGATCCGAGGATATTTACGCAGATGACGAAAAAATTGCTCGTATCTATACCCTTACCCTCGCCGATGAGTGCGTCCCACCAGCCGAATTTCTGCTCGTTTTCGTATCTGCCCGCGGCATGGTGGCTACCCGTTAGCGCGTGACAGACGACTATGACGTTGCTTTTATCTTTGTTTAGCTCGCCGTAGGTTTCGTAAGCAAGCTCAAATTCGGGTAAAATTCGGCCGCTCTCCAGATAGAGCGGCTCATTAAATTTTACTTTGCCGGTTTTTAAATTTAGCACTAATTGACTTTGTAGTTAGGGGCTTCTTGCGTGATGACGACGTCGTGGACGTGGCTCTCTTTTAGTCCTGCGCTCGTGATCTCGACGAACTGGGCTTTTTCCTGAAGCGTTTTGATATCTTTTGAGCCCATATAGCCCATCGCGCTTCGTAGGCCGCCAACTAGCTGGTGTACAACCTCTTTTATGCTACCGGCAAACGGTACGCGGCCCTCGATACCCTCAGGCACGAGCTTGTCTTGAGCGGTGCCTTCTTGGAAATACCTATCGCTACTACCTTTAGTCATCGCGCCGATACTTCCCATGCCGCGGTAGACTTTATACTGGCGTCCTTGGAATGTTATCACCTCGCCCGGAGTCTCCTCGCAGCCTGCTAGCAAACTGCCAGCCATCACGCAGCTAGCGCCTGCGGCTAGGGCTTTGGCTACGTCGCCGGAGTACTTTAGTCCGCCGTCTGCGATGACAGGGATGCCGTATTTCGCAGCCTCGGCCGAGCAGCTATCGACGGCGAAAATTTGAGGTACGCCAACGCCCGCTACTACGCGAGTGGTGCAGATGGAGCCCGGTCCTATGCCCACTTTGATACCGTCGGCGCCTGCTTCTGCTAGGTCTTTGACGGCGGCTGGGTTTGCGATATTTCCAGCGACGACGTCCACTTTTAGCTCGGCTTTAACCTGTCTTAGCGTATCTAGTACGCCTTTTGAGTGGCCGTGAGCGGAGTCTATGACGATAACGTCAACGCCGGCTTCTGCTAGGGCCTTTGCTCTGTCCATTTGCCCTACGCCTATGGCTGCTGCCACGCGGAGTCTGCCGTAGGCGTCTTTGTTTGCGTTTGGATACTCTTTTCGTTTTTTTAGGTCTTTTATGGTTATGAGACCCTCTAGATGGCCGTCTTTATCGACGATAGGTAGTTTTTCTACGCGGTTTTGAGAGAAAATCTTCTCCGCGTCGTCTAGCGTGCAGCCCTTTGGAGCCGTGATTAGCGGAGCTTTGGTCATCCTGTCTTTTACGAGGACGCTTCTGTCGTTTTCAAATCTCAAATCGCGGTTGGTTAGGATTCCTATTAGTTTATTTTCCTCATCTACAACAGGAACGCCTGAGATGTGTAGATCAGCCATCATATCAAGCGCCGAGCCGACGCTAGCGTTTGGCGAGATGGAGATAGGATCGATGATCACGCCGCTTTCGCTTTTTTTGACGCGGCGGACCTCTTTGACCTGGCTTTGTATGTCCATATTTTTATGTATGACGCCGATACCGCCCAGGCGCGCCATCATGATCGCCGCGCGGTGCTCGGTGACGGTGTCCATCGCAGCCGATACGATCGGGATATTTAGCTCCACGTTTCTGCTAAAGCGCGTTTTTATATCTACTTGTTTAGGCAAAATTTCGGAGTACTGCGGGACGAGCAAAACGTCGTCAAAGGTGAGAGCCTTCGTAACTATCTTCATGCGTTTATCCTTTTATAGAGTTTTCTAAACTGAGCGCGCCTTCTAGCAGCGTTTTTTCGTCCCACGCCTTTGCGATGAGCTGAGCAGAGACGTTTAGGCCGTCTGCGTCTTTTGCTACCGGAACTGAGATGGCAGGCAAGCCGGCTAAATTTACGCTGATCGTATAGATGTCTGATAGATATGAATCTAGCGGGTTTTTTAGTTCGCCGAATTTATACGCCGTGCTAGGGGCGACAGGCATCAAAATGAGGTCGCATTCGCTCAAAATTCGCTCATACTTGGCTTTAGTGTAAGCGCGAGCTTTTTGCGCTTTGATGTAGTATGCATCGTAGTATCCACTGCTAAGCACGAAAGTACCGAGTAAAATTCTCTTTTTTACCTCTTCGCCGAACCCTTCCGAGCGCGAGTTGATGTAGAGTTCTTTTAAATTTTTAGCTTCGGCTCTGCGTCCGTATCTTATGCCGTCAAAGCGGCTAAGATTTGCGCTGGCTTCGGCCGTGGCGATGATGTAGTAGGTCGCGATGTCGCATTTTGAGTTTTCTAAATTTTTATAGATTATCTTGTGGCCTGCGGTTTTTAAAACATCGACCGCTTTTAAAAGCGCTTTTTTAGTCTCTTCCGAGGCTTCGTTTATGTAGTTTTCGATGACGCAGATAGTGAGTTTTTTGTCCACGTTTAGCT
>CALBNA010000347.1 GCA_937896205.1 uncultured Campylobacter sp.
ATTTAAGCGTATGAATAATATAATGATAATGCATTTTAAAACGGAGAAAAAAATAAATGAACAAATTTAGCCTAAGTTTAGCGGCCTCGTCGCTGCTTTTAACCCAAATTTTCGCCGCCGACGTCGCGCTGCAAGGTGTCGAGATTAGCGAGAGCGCGGATGACGGATACCGCGCCAAAACCAGCGAAGTAGGCAAAACCAATACGCCTATCTTAGAGATCCCGCAGACGGTAAACGTCGTAACCCAGCAGCAAATAAAGGATAAAAAACCCGAGACTCTAGCCGAGAGCCTTCAAAACGTGAGCGGAGTTAGCTACGGAAACACCACGGGCGGTATCTTTGACTCGATCATTAAGCGAGGCTTTGGCGGCGGACGCGACGGCTCGATCATGCGAAACGGCGTGCCTGCTAGCGTCATGCATAGCTTTAACAAAACCGTAGAAAGCGTCGAGGTGCTAAAAGGCCCGGCTAGCTTGCTCTACGGCGCGCAAGAGCCCGGCGGCATCATAAATATGGTCACTAAAAAGCCAAAATACGACTTCTCAAACGAAATTTGGGCCGGTATCGGCAACCGCAACTACTGGAACGCGGGCTTTGATACCACGGGACCGATCGCGGAGAGTGGCTTTGCATATAGATTTATATTTGACGCCATGCAAAAAGACTACTGGAGGGAGTTTGGCGAATATAAAAACGTCCTCTTTGCGCCTTCGCTCTCGTATAAAGGCGATGATTACCGCATAAATTTAGCCTATACGCACACGCGCTCGACCGATCCGATCGACCGCGGTATGTATCTAGTGCCAAGCACGGGCAAACTACTGCCGATAGATAAGAAAAGGCGCCTTGACGAGCCGTTTAATAAACTAAAAACCAGACTAGACACCGTAGACGTAAATTTTGAAAAAAATATCGGCGAGGACTGGCTACTGCGCGGCGCTTACGCGTTTTCCCGCTCAAAGCACGAATACGGCCACATCAGGCTAATGAACGTAAATTTAAACACCGACGTTGCAGCTAGACGAAACGAGGCGTATGACGGATTTATCCACCGCACGCACGCGGGGTCGTTAAATTTAAACGGTTACGTGCAAACGGGCGAGATAGAGCATAACTTGCTCTTTGGTATCGACGCAAAGGAGTACTACCGCTATAGACCCGGCGCGCTAAACAGCTACAGCTCCGGCACGACGCACAAAAACTATCCGATAAATATCTACAGTCCAGTCTACGGCACGGTCCCCTATCCGTACGACCGAGCCTCCGGTATCCAGTATCAAAAGCTAAGAACGATCGGATTTTACGCGCAAGATAGTATAAATTTGACCGAAAATTTGATCTATTCTTTGGGCGTCAGATACGAATACTACGATCAAGTCGCACGCGGCACGACTAGCGGACCAAACACTACCGATCAGCAAGACGGCAAATTTACGTGGCAGACGGGGCTTTTATACCTGCTAACGCCGGAGTGGTCCGTTTATACCAACTACGCGCAAAGCTTTAGCCCGCAAATGGCGATCAGCGGCGACGACATCGGCGACATAAAGCCCGAAGAAGGCAAAAGCATAGAGCTGGGAACCAAATTTCAAAACGATAGCATAACGGCTAGCGCGGCGGTCTTTAACATCGATAAGAAAAACATCATGCGCACCGTAAATAGCGTTAGCACTCCCGTGGGCGAGGCGCGCTCGAGAGGCTTTGAGTTTGACTTTAACGGCCGCGTGACGCAAGGACTAAGCGTGGGCGCTAGCTACGCATATACTAAAACCGAAGTGCGCAAGGATAGCGGCGCATTTGCCGTGCTGGTGGGCAAACCGCTAGAAGCCACGCCTAAGCACCAAGCCAGCCTCTTTGCCAACTACGACTTTAGCCACCTAGGCGCAAAAGGCCTAAGGATCGGCGGCGGGGCGAGGTATTTTGGCTCATGGTACACCTACTACATGAGGACGAATCTACCGGCCGTGCCGGCGGGAACGGGCTTTAAGATGGACGACGCAGTCGTTTACGACGCCTTTATCAGCTACGATACCAAGATCGCGGGCTACGAGACGAATTTCTCGTTTAACGTCAAAAACTTGACCGACAAGCTCTACTATACGTCCTCATCGACCGGTACGCAGGCTAATATCATACCGATACAGCCGGGGTATGCGAGGCAGTTTATGCTGACTGCTAGCGTTAAATTTTAAAATTTAGCGGCTCGTTTTTTTGGTTTATACGTCGTTGGATTTAAATTTTACTCGGTCACTACCGACGAGGTAGCTC
>CALBNA010000348.1 GCA_937896205.1 uncultured Campylobacter sp.
GTGCAATATATCAGATAAAGAGCTACTTAAAAATTTTACTGACATAAAAAAAGAAGATTTTGATTATAAAACAAGAGCTAACTTTTTTGCATTATCTATGTTCTTGATAAATTTTGGATCAAAAAAGCTTGAAAGCGAATTTTATAAAGAATATAAAAGGATAACTTCCAACATTACAAAAGACTTCAATATAGATGGCATTTTAAAATTAAGACAAGTTTTTGAATTTATAAATGAAATTTGCGAAAAATGTAAGAATGAAGATATTTTTAAGCTACTAGAAGGTTTTGATGACAAGGAGCCGGAAAGCTTTAAAACAATTGGTTTTTATAAATGGCAAGAAAAAAAGAAGCTAAAGCTAATGCAAAGCGACACGAGATGGATTGATGCTATCAATAAAGCTGAAAAACATTGGTATCTTGGGTCAAATTTGACGTTTCTTATAAATTTTGCAAAAGATGATGTAAATGAATTTGAAAGATACTATAAGAAATTTGATGAGATATTTAAAGAGGACAAGAAAAACTTCTTGTTTCAAAGGGCGCTATTAACGAATGGCTATTATTTACTCAAGCGCGGTAATAAAGGCCACTTTACATTTTGTAATTTTAAAAGCAACCCTCACGACAAAGACGACAACTGGCGAAGTGTATTTTATGATAAAGAAAAAAATAAATTTCTAAAAAATTTACTGGATGATGATAGAAGCTTGCAAGATATCATAGAGGAGTTTGACGATAAAAAAAATTGGAGATATTATTTTATAAAATATCCTGAAATTTTAAAAGAGTGCAGGAATTTTTGGATATTAGTAGATTATTACACGATTAGAGTTTTAACAGGAGCATTTACAAATAGTTATCACGTAGAGTATTACACTTTCTCTTTATTTATAACTCTACAAAGGCGATTCCCAAATTTACCCGATGAAAAATTAGGTTACGAATGGGCAAAGTCTTATGGTGAAAATCCACATATTTCTATAGGCAGTACAAATATTAGCTTTATCAAAAATGACGATGGAAAATATTTCTGGATGATAGATGAGGAACGAATAGGAGAGGCATTTGATCCAAATTTGCCAGAGCAGGATCCACTTCAAACCATAACAGATAAAGCATACAAAATCGCAAAAAGTATAGACAATGGCATTATCTAAATCCCTCTACATCCGCGGTCTTCAGTGCGAAAAGAGCTTGTGGCTTAAAAAGAAAAAGCCCGGGGTTTTGCAAGCTCCAGATGACGGTGCGCAGGCGGTATTTGACACCGGCACATCGGTAGGCGAGCTAGCATGTGAGCTATTTAGCGGCGGCGAGAGGATAGAGTACACGGGCGATTTTAACGCGCAAATGGCAAAAACAAAAGAGCTTATAGAGCGAGGCACAGAGGTCATCTACGAAGCTACTTTTTGTTTTGATGGCATCCTTGTGATGGTCGATATCCTTCGTATCTGCGAGGATGGCCTCATCATCAACGAAGTAAAGAGCTCAACCTCGGTAAAAGAGGTCTATATCGATGATGCGAGCATCCAGTATTATGTCATTAGCTCACTTGGCTACAAGGTAAGCGCCGTAAATATCATCCACATAGATAACACCTACGTAAGAGGCGAGAAGCTCGAGCTTGAAAAGCTCTTTCACGCCGAAGATGTGACCGAACAAATCATACAAAAACAAGCAGAAATACCTCAAATTTTAAGTAAATTTGAAGAAATTTTAAGCAAAGACGCTGAGCCAGAGGTAGATATCGGCCCTCACTGCTCAGACCCTTATAATTGCGACGCTTGGGAGTACTGTTGGCGCGAGCAGCGAGGTATACCGGAGTATAGCGTCTTTAACATATCTCGTCTAAGAAGCGATAAGAAATTTGAGCTTTATAAAAGCGGCATAGTTAAATTTGAAGACATAAAAGAGTTAGATAAATTTAACGCCTCTCAACAGATTCAAATCCGCTCCGAACTCTCGCAAGAGCAGATCATAGACAAAGAGGCTATTAAAGAATTCCTAAACACACTTAGCTATCCGCTCTATCACCTTGACTTTGAGACCTTTCAGCAGGCGGTACCCGAGTTTGTAGGTCTTAGACCATATGAGCAGATACCTTTTCAGTTTTCTATCCACAAGGAGGACGGCAAAGGAAATTTGGAACATTTTGAGTTTTTAGCCGAGGTCGGAGCTGATCCTAGATATGAGCTGGCACTAAATTTGATCAAATTTATCCCACAAGATGCTTGCGTGCTAGCCTATAACATGAGCTTTGAAAAAGGAGCGATAAGACGTCTTGTCACAAACTATTCTCAAATTTCAAATGAGCTTATGGCGATCCACGACAATATAAAGGACCTAATGGCACCATTTGCGAGCAAGAGCTACTATCATCCAAAGATGCAGGGCAGCTACTCTATAAAATACGTCCTACCGGCGCTCGTGCCTGAGTTTGAGTCGGCTTACAAAGATCTAAATTTGATCCACCACGGTGGCGAAGCGATGCAGGCCTATGAAGCCATGACGCATATGTCAGCAGATGAGTGCGAGGCCTATAAAAAGGCACTTTTAGCATACTGCAAACTAGATACCCTAGCGATGGTTAAGGTTTTAGAAAAACTACGCGAAGTAGCAAAATAGATAAAAAAGTGTCTGATTTGCTAGTTATAATGCTTTAAAAATTTAAAGGAGAAAGTATGGATATAGAAAAATTTAAATCTATGCTAAAACAAATCAAAGTCCTAAATGACAAGCTAGAGATCAAAAAACTGCGCGGTAACAACGATTATAATCTGTTTG
>CALBNA010000349.1 GCA_937896205.1 uncultured Campylobacter sp.
ACGAGATCTAGTACGGTCTCGTGGGCTCGGAGATGTGTATAAGAGACAGTTTCAACGAAGTGCAAGATGCCGTCTTTTTTAGCGATAACGTCGATCTCGCCAAATTTGGAGCTAAAATTTCTAGCGAGGATCTCGCAGCCGTTTTTTAGCAAAAACTCGCAAGCCAGATCCTCGGAGCTCTTGCCGAAAAGATACGCCTTAAGCCCCAAATTTTACTCTTCTATCCTCATCATAAAAGGCTTTTCTTTTACGAACTCTTGCTCCTGCAAAATTTCCATAGTGCGCCTCACATCCTTTTCTACGCTCGTGTGCGTCGTGAAAAATAGCGTTGCATACGGACTTTCGTCTTTTGGTTTTTGCAGCAAACTATCGATAGAGAGGTTGTTTTCGCTCATTAAATTCGTGATTTTAGCTAGCACGCCAACCTTGTCCTCGACCCTGAGCCTAAAATAATATTTCGTGCGAATTTCGCTCGGATCTAAAAGCTCAAGCGCGTTTAGCTCAAACGGCGCTTTGTAGCCTAGCATCGGTGATTTGCCGTCTCTGGCGATGTCGATGAGGTCGCTGATGACCGAGCTCGCCGTCGCAGGACCGCCCGCACCCGGACCGTAGAACATCGTCTCGCCGACTGCGTCGCCCACTACGCTCACAGCATTTGTCACGCCGTCTGTTTTAGCTATCATTTTATCTTTTGGTACGAGTGCCGGGTGTACGCGCAGCTCGACCTTCTCGCCGGTTTTTTTGGCGATAGCGAGCAGCTTAATAACATACTCGAAATCGTTAGCGAAAAATATATCCTCGGGCGTGATGCCTTCGATACCTTCTATCAGGATGTCTTCTGGGTTGCCGTGCACACCGTATGCAATGCTAGCCAGGATCAGTAGCTTGTGCGCCGCGTCAAAGCCTCCGACGTCAAAGGTCGGATCGGCCTCGGCGTAGCCTAGCTCTTGTGCTTTTTTTAGTGCGTCAGCGAAATTTGAGCCCTTGCTCATCATCGAGGTTAGGATATAGTTGCTCGTACCGTTTAAAATCCCGTTGATACTTAGGATGTGATTGGCGCTAAGGCCCTCGCGGAGGGCTCTGATGATAGGTATGCCACCCGCTACACTAGCCTCGAAGCCAAACGGTGTGTTTTGCGCCAAATTTTGCAAGGCGTAGCGGTGGTAGGCTAGTAGCGCCTTGTTTGCCGTTACGACGGCTTTTTTGCGCTCTAAAATTTTGCTAACGACCTTAAAAGGCTCCTCGACGCCGCCCATAAGCTCGACGAAAACGTCGATATCGTCGCGCTCCAGGACGCTATCTATATCGTCCGTGAGAGGAATCGCTACGTCTCTTTTTTTGTTTAAATTTCTAACTACGCCGATGAGTGGAACTATCTCTTCGCCGCATCTTGCCGCGATTAGTTTTTTGTTTTGGAGTAAAATTTTAGCTACGGCTTCACCGACGGTACCGACGCCTAAAATGGCTATATTCATGCAAATTCTTTCAGATATTTTTTGACGTTTCGCGCCGCTTGACGGATACGATTTTCGTTCTCTATGAGAGCGAGGCGCACGTAGTCGTTGCCGCCCTCACCAAAACCGATGCCAGGGCTCACTGCGACGCTAGCTTTGGTAAGCAGCTGTTTGGAAAACTCGAGGCTACCGATGTTTCCGACTTGCGGTGGGATTTTTGCCCAGATAAACATACTCGAGCTTGGTTTATGCATCTCCCAGCCGGCACTGGCAAAGGCTTCTAGCATCACGTCGCGGCGTTTTTCGTAAATTTGACGGATATCCTCGACGCAGCTTTGATCGCCGTCTAGCGCGACGGTGGCGGAGACTTGGATCGGGGTAAACATACCGTAATCAACCCATGATTTTATCTTTTTAAGAGCGGCGCAAAGGCGCTTGTTTCCGCATAAAAATCCGACTCGCCAGCCCGCCATATTGTAGCTTTTTGATAGCGTATAGCACTCGACGGCGACGTCTTTTGCGCCTTCTACTTCAAATATGCTCGGCGTCTTATATCCGTCAAAGGTAAGGTCTGCGTAGGCGATGTCCGAGATCACGTAAAAGCGCTCTTGTTTACTCATCGCGACTAATCGCTCATAAAAGCTCTTTTGCACGGTTACGGTTGTTGGGTTGTGCGGAAAATTTACGACGACGTATTTAGGTTTCGGCGAGCTTGAACGGATCGTGTGAAGCAGGTCTTCGAAAAATTTATTTTCGTCAAGTTCAAATTTGTCGTTGTACTTTAGCGGCATCTTCGCCACGCTACCGCCGGCGAATAAAAACGCCTGCGTGTGGATAGGATAAGCAGGATCGGGCACTACGGCTACGTCGCCAGGATTTACTATCGCTTGAGCTAGATGCACGAAGCCCTCTTTGCTGCCCATAACGGCGACGGCCTCGGTGTCGGGGTCTAAATTTACGCCGTATTTGCGCTTGTACCAGTTACAGATGGCTAGACGGAGTTTGTAGATACCCGCGCTTGCCGAGTAGCCGTGAGTTTTGTCTTTTTGCGCGCTTTCGCAGAGTTTATCGACGATGTGCTGAGGCGTGCGACCCTCCGGGTTTCCCATGGAAAAGTCGATGATATCCTCGCCTGCTCGGCGTGCGGCCATTTTTATGGCGTTTACCTCGGCAAATACGTAGTTTGGAAGTCTTTCAATCGTATTAAATCTAATCTCGTCAAACATAAATTTTTCCTTATTCTAGGTAGATTTTGAGTCCTCGTTTGATATTTTCTAGGCTGACCGCATCGTCGATCATTATGTACTTTGCATTTTGAGGGAGCGATACTTTTAGGCTATTTACGGCCTTGTTACTTTGCTTTTCGTCGATCAAATTTAGATTTTTATCCAAAATTCTCACGACAGCGGACCAGCGATCCTCTGCGCTAGCGCTTATCGTCGCGCTCTTTGCGCCGCTAACGTCGATGAGATAGGGCTCAAGCGGCTTTGAGAGCTGAACTTCTTGCGAAAATTGCACCGGAGTTTGGTTTATAGAGGAATTTGACGCGTCGATGACATACTCGTATGATAGCTCGCCTGGTCTATTTATGTCAGTTATCTCGGTGCCGCTTTCTTTAAGCGCGGCGTAGACCGAGCCGGGATCTGGGATAAATTTAGTGTCAATCGTCACGCCCCAAAGAGCACCTCCGGCGTTAGAAAATTCGCTCGTTAGGATATTGTTGTATCCAAGGCCGTTGAGAGCGTCTTTTGCGATTTTCATGATTAGTAGCGGGTTGTTTTGGCGCGAGATAAATTTGATATTTACCTTTACATTTTGCTTGTAGGATAGACGCAGGAGAGAATTTGACTTTAAAACGTTTGAAATTTTAGCGATATCGGGCTTGCCGTTTGCGTTTAGATATGCAGAGCCGTCGCCAAAGAGCTGAGTTGCTTTTGCGCTATTTTGACCCAGCAAGCCGCCTGCTATATCCACCACGCTAGCCGCAAGGCAAAAAGCCGCGCTAGCAGTCAAAACTAAAAGCTTTTTTACCACGATTTGCCCTTATTTAGAGCTACAAATTCGTCGTATGTGAGTAGTGAAACTTTATCTTTTTCTATTAAAAATCTTTTTGGTCTATCGTCGCCAAATTTGATCGTTTGTCCGTCTATTTCGAGGTTTATATTGCCATGTCCGGTTACCGCGAGCTGCTTTTTACCTATTTCGATCGTGAAGCTATTTGCGGTATCTAAAGAGCGCTTTTTGTTTTCGTCCAAATTTATGACGCCCAGCCACGTTTTTTTGCGCGGTACGATTTTTATCTCTTTTGTGCTTGCCGTTAGATGCCAAATTTTATCGT
>CALBNA010000350.1 GCA_937896205.1 uncultured Campylobacter sp.
CAGTATTTTTGCACACTAGAGGGCGGCTGTGAGGTGATCGTCACAAACGACAAAACCTTTCCAAAACTACAAATAGCCTTAAAGCGTACGGATGCTAATCTCGAAGATTACGCGCCGAAACAAAAAAATTAAACGGATAACAAATGGCAAAAGAAAACATCGATATGCATAATCTCTACGACCTAGATATGGAACGTGCGATCCTCGCGTCCATCATCTATAGCGCGGATAATCTAAGCGAAATTTTCGATATCATAAGCCCGTTTGACTTTTACCTGCGCGCTCACGGCGACGTTTATGACGCGATGGTAAAGTGCCTAAACGAAAATTTGCCCGTAGAAACTGGGTTTTTAAAAACCAAGCTGGGGAGCAAATTTGACGAAAACGTGATGAGCGAGATCATCGGCACGAACTCGATCCTAGACGTCAAAAAATACGCCGCCGAGATCAAAGAAAAATCGATCAAACGAAGCCTAGTCAAAATCGCGCACCAGATACCTAGCAAAGTGAGCGAGGATAAGCCTAGCCGCGATATGGTGGACGAGCTGAGTCAGAGTTTTTATTCGCTAGTGGACGGGCAGAGCGCGGGCGTCGTAAAGGACGCTGCTGTCATCATCGCAGACGTCATCGCGCACCTAGAAAAGCAAAAGCTGCTCGAAGATAAGGATATCGTGGGCATCGACACGGGATTTCGCCAGCTAAACGAGATGACCAAAGGCTTTAAGCACGGCGATCTCATCATCATCGCGGCGCGCCCGGGTATGGGAAAAACCACGATCTGTCTAAATTTGATGAACCATGTGCTGATGCGCGGCGGCGGAGTCGTATTTTTCTCGCTTGAGATGCCGGCCGAGCAGATCATGCTGCGTATGCTAAGCGCCAAAACCTCGATCCCGCTACAAAACATAATGACTGCTAAAATGGACGACGAGGAGTGGTCGCGCCTAAGCGACGCGTGCGACGATATGGCCAGCCGCAAGCTTTTCGTCTATGACAGCGGCTACGTAAATATCCACCAGATCCGCACGCAGATGCGCAAGCTCAAGTCCTCGCACCCGGAGATCACGCTGTGCGTCATCGACTACATCGGCCTGATGATGGCGACGTCAAATTACTCCGATCGCCACCTGCAGATCGCCGAAATCTCGCGCGGACTAAAGCTGCTTGCGCGCGAGCTGGATATGCCTATCGTCGCGCTTAGTCAGCTAAACCGCAGCCTGGAGTCCCGCGCCAACAAACGCCCGATGCTAAGCGACCTGCGCGAATCAGGCGCCATCGAGCAGGACGCCGATATGATACTTTTCGTCTACCGCGACGAGGTTTACCGCGAGCAGGAGGAGAAGGAGGCCGAGAAAAAGGCGCACGCCGAGGGCAAGGAGTACGTGCGTAAATTCGTCCCTAACAAGATCGAAGAAGACGCCGAAATCATCGTGGGCAAGAACCGAAACGGCCCGGTCGGCACGGTGGAAGTGATATTTCAGAAGGAATTTACGCGCTTTGTCGATAAGAGCTTTGGCGCCGCGCATGTGGCGGAGTTTAACCCAAACGCATAAAAATGCAAAGCTTAAATTTTGCAAAAGCCGCAGCGAAAATCCATCTTTGAAAACGCGCGCGAGGTTTATGTATTTTGCCTTGCGTGCGCGCTTGTTTTTGCGCTAAATTTGGGCTTTAGCTACTATAAATTTCGCGAATTTAAAGCCCAAAACGGCGTCATCTTACAAGCTAAAATTTTACAAAAATACGAAAAAACGAACGAAAAAGGCAAAATTTACTGCGTTTTAAAGCTAAAAACGAATGATTTTAGCTTTTATACGACGACGCGGGCGGACTTTGACGCGCAGGCGAACGAGCAAATTTTAATCGGCGCCGAAAACAAAAACGTCAAATTTAAAGAATATCTAAGCGGCTCGTTTTTTATGCCAAGCTACGGTGCCATAGAGCTTCGCTACGCCGATAGCGGCGAGTCCGTGCGGGATAAAATTTACGGCTTCATCTCCGAGCAGCACGAAAGCGAAAAAATGACCGAGCTTTTTACCGCGCTGTTTCTTGCCGCGCCCGTGGGCAAAGAGCTTAGGCAGGACGTAAATTTCTACGGCGTTGCGCACCTCATCGCGATCTCGGGTTATCATTTGGGGCTGATTTTTGGGGCGTTATATTTTATTTTGCGCCCGATTTACCGCTATTTTCAGGCGCGCTATTTTCCGTATCGAAACGCCAAATTTGACCTCTCGGCCACGATCTTTGCGGTTTTGTTTTGTTATCTTGCCTTGATCGGCTTCGTGCCGTCCTTTTTGCGAGCGTTTTTGATGAGCTTGCTGGCGCTCTTTTTGCTCGCTAGAAACGTGCGCGTCGTTAGCTTTGAGCTGCTTTTCGTCGTGATTTGCGCCGCCGTATCGCTGATGCCAAGTCTGCTTTTTAGCATCGGATTTTATTTTTCGTGTTTGGGAGTGTTTTATATTTATCTATATTTGCAGCACTTTGGTGAGAGATTTTCAAATTTGACGCACGCTATCTTGCTAAATTTTTGGGTATTTTCGGCGATGATTTTGCCTGTGGTTTATTTTTTCCCGCTCGTTAGCGCGCAGCAGCTAGCCGTCTTGCCGATCACGCCGCTTTTTAGCCTGTTTTATCCGATTAGCGCGCTTTTGCATGCGTTTGGTTTGGGTAGCGTGTTTGATGAGCATTTGCTAGAATTCCTCTCGTGGCGCGCAAAGGGGGTAAATTTGAGCGTGCCGTTTTGGCTGTTTTTACTCTATAATGTGCTGAGTTTAGCGAGCGTCAAAAGCAAAATTTTAGCCGCCGTTATCGTGCTGCTAAATTTACTCTGCTTTGCCGCGCTTTTTTAAGCTTCTTTGTCGCTCTCGCCCGCTTTTTCCAGATACGCGCACAGCTTCACGCCGTAAAGAAATATGATCCACGACACGTAAATCCACACGAAAAATAGCAGCACCACCGAAAACGAACCGTAGATGCTAAGATAGGTTTTGTTGTTTGCGGCGTAAAAGACGAAGATATTTTTGCCCAGATACCAGATGAACGAGGCAACAAATGAGCTAAAAAGCGCGTTTTTTAGGGCGATTTGGCGGTTTATCGAGATGAGATACGTCACGCAAAATATTGCCCAGATGATGAGGTACGGAAATATGCTGAGAAAATTTATCCACTTCGTGTAGGCGCTGGAGTTTAGCATATCTTGAAATAAATTTGAGAGATAAAAACTAAGCCCAAGCCCCAAGGGAGCCAGCGTAATGAGCGTCCAATAAGCACTCAGCGAGTTCCAAAATTTGCGGCTTTGCGTGTGCATGATGCGGTTGATGACGTATTCGTAATCGGCAAAAAACATGATCGAAGTAAAGATAATAGCGCCAAGTCCGAGGATGCCTAGGCTTGAGCTGTTTTGCAAAAAGGTCTCGATGTAGTTTGAGATCGCGTCTTGGTTTGACGGTAGCAGCTGGGCAAATATAAATTCCTTAATCTTAGCGTAATAGACGCTAAAGCTAGGCATCTGCGTAAAGAGCGAGAGCGAGATGAGTAGCACGGGGATGATGGAGAGCATCGTGTGAAAGCTCAGGCTTGATGCGTAGTGCAGTAGCTGCTTGTCCTTGATTTTTAGCATTGCCGTGAGCCAAATTTTAAGCGTCTGTTTTATCTTTTCAAATTTTTGCGGGTTCATTTTGGATCCTTAAATTTGGGGTATTTTACTTTAAAATTTTTAAATTAATAAATTCTTCTAATTTTTGTTTACCAAATACCTGTCTCTTATACACATCTGACGCTGCCGACGAAGAGGATAG
>CALBNA010000351.1 GCA_937896205.1 uncultured Campylobacter sp.
ATTAAGAACTTTGATTTAAATTTGAAAAATTTTGCGCTGCGGCAAAAACAAAGCGGAAGCACAATGCGCGCAAACAAGGCTAAATTTTAAAATTTTAAGCGGAAGGCAAGAGGTGCGCAGCGCGTAAATTTAACATAAAATTTGCGCTGCATAAGTTGCATTAAAAACCCCGCCGTGCGTAAATTTAACGGCAGAGCGGGCGTATCTCGGCGCTGCGGACGGCGAAATTTCATCGCGTAAATTTAACCGCAGGGCTGCTAAATTTAGAAATTGCGGATGATTAAATTTCATCCGCAACGAAGCCTATTTTATAACGCCGCAGACCATTCTAGCGCCGCCGCCGCCGAGCGGCTTCGGATGGTCGCTGTGGTTATCGCCGCCGACGTGAATCATTAGCGAGTGGCCTTTTAGTTCGTCGATAGTTTTGATTTTCGGAGCTAGGACTGGATAAACCGCGTTACCCTCTGCGTCAACGAAAAGAGCAGGTAAATCGCCCTTGTGGCCACTGTCATCCCATGCAAAAGAGTGTTTTTTTGTCTCGGCCGGGTCCCAGTGACCGCCCGCTTTCATTCCTAGACCCTTCTCGTTAGCGCCGCAGTCAGCGTTTTGATGCACGTGAAATCCGTGCGCGCCACCCTCAAGGCCTTTAAGATTTGGGAACAGCGCCACGCCGTAGTTAGTCTCGATCGCTACGACCTCACCCACGACAGTGTTGCCCTTTTCGCTTAGTTGCTCCATAGTGACGACTAGGTGCTTGCCTGCCTTTGGATCAAAGACTTTTTCCTCGTGCGCAAGGGCGCTAGTAGCGAGTAGGCAGCCTAGAGCCGCGCTAGCTAAAACGATTTTTTTCATTTTTTCTCCTTAAAATGTAATTGCGAGGTAACTATAGCCTAAATTTGATTAATTTAGGCTTTAAATTTTCTTAAATTTAATGCGTCGCGATGCCTCAAATTTGGCTCCGTTTTGCGCAAAGCAAAACCAGTCAAATTTACTTCATCCAGCTTAAAATTTGCGCCAGTTCGCCGCTTTGACCGATGCGGTAGAGAGCGAAGTCGTATTTGATCGGATCGGCGGGGTCAAATTCGCAAAGCTTGTCCGTTAGCTCGCGCACGGCTTTAAAATCATAGCTTTTGCGATAGATTAAGCCTAAATTTAACGAAACTCGGTGCGTATGTACGTCAAGAGGCATGAGGAGCTTGCTTTTTGGCAGGCTTTTAAAGAGCCCAAGGTCGATGTCGCTATCTCGCACCATCCAGCGCAGGAACATATTGTAGCGTTTATACGGGCTTTGCGGCGCTTTTTCGTATGGCTTGCCGAAAAAAAACTCATACCCCTCCGAGCGGTAAGGGTTTAACGAGTAAATAAATTTGATGAGTTCGTTTATACCGTCTATCATCGAGCCGCTTTTTTCAAAGCCCGTTCTAACCGCGCTTTCGATATCGCCGTGCTTTTTTAGGCGCGAAACGGTGATAAAAATCTGCCGCACGTCCTCGCGGCTTTGAAAGCGATATTTGTGTCGCGTCAAATTTGAAATGATTTGCTCCTCGCTTTTATCTAGCAGCGAGAAGTCGAGCGAATTTAAAAAATTTACGATTAATTTTGCGTTGCCATAGGCAAAAAGCGCGCAGATGAGCGAAATTTCAGGCATTTTAAATTTGCTAGCGACTTGGAGCGGATCGGCGGCGGCAAACAGGTCTGTATGAGTATTTTTAGAGATTACGTTTTGATCTAGGAGTGTTTTTAAATCCATTTTTAGCCTTTTTGGACGAGATTTTAAACCAAAAAGGCTAAAAGAAATTTAAATTTATTGCTTTAGCGTGAGCAAGGTATCGAGCATCTTTTCTACGGTCGTGATGATTTTAGCCGCCGCACCGTAGCTGCTTTGAAAGCGTATGAGGTTTGTCAGCTCCTCGTTTAAATTTACGCCGCTAACCGACTGGTACTCAGACATAGCAACTTTATGGATAGCTGTATTTGCGTCGTTTAGATCGTTATTTGCCTGAGTTTGGCTAGCTAGATCGGTGGTGATATAGCGGTAGTAGCCCTCGACACTCTCCTCCTTGTCCGCATGCTTGTCGGAGTAAAATATGATTTTTTTATACTGCATTTGCACCATATCATTTGCGACTTCATTGTTGCCCGGAGTCGGATTTGAGTAGGCTTTTAGCTTGTGCGGATTTTCCATCAGCTCGCTTTTTACGCTCATATTTTTCGCGTTTCCGCCCTCAAAAACTCTATTAACCCCGATGATACCCGGGAAATTGGTACCTTTATCGACGAAAGCGACGCTGTATTCGCCGGCATTTCTTTTAGCTGTTACGCCAAACGTGCCTTTGCCCGTCGCCGCGTCATACTGATAGTTTGCCTGAAAATAATCGTCCACATCGTTTAGCGAATTGTTATCGCCGTTGTCGTCGGTATCTGAGTTAAAGTCACGAACGATAGAGTTGCCGCGAGTATTGTCGTTTATAGTAGTAGAGGCATTTATATTTATCGTTTTGCGAGCGACCTCTTGGCCTTGATTGTTATAAACTACGACGTCAAAGCTACCGTGTTTGATGTCGTCGTTAAAATTCATCAGCGTCCTAGAGTCGCTTAGACCGTCTAGCTCGTCGGTTACGGCGTTTTCTACGGCTGATCTTGCGTAGATATTGTTCGTCTCATTTATGATGCCTTTGGCAAACGTATTTAGGTTGTCGATGTATTTTTGTATGGTTCCGTCCTGAAACTCTCCGCTATCATCCACTCTGCGTCCGCGTAAATCCAGCGCGGCGCCTAGTTTACCGCCCGAGATTCGTCCGTTTAGATCGACCTTTTTACCGTCATCCCTCTCAAAAAATACGCCTTTAAAATCACTCTTGTCGCTTATCCTGTCGACTGTTAGCGGGTGATACGTCGTACCGTCTACGATATTAAATCCTGAAATATTTATCTGATGCTTGGTACCCATATCGGTTACGGTCGGATCGATATTGTTACTTTGTAGCTGCCCTTTAAATACGCTTATACCCGCAAATTTTGACATCGCTAGTTCGAGCTGATCGCGTTTGTCGCGCAGATCGTTTGCTCTAGTAGTGCCGACTGATTCGACGCGCACGATCTCTTTATTTATCTGCGCGATTTGCTTGGCGTATTTGTTGATTTCATTTACGGCGACTTCTATCTGCGAGTCCACGTCCTTTTGGATCTTGGTTAGCATATCGTGGGCTTTGTTGATACTGTTTGATAGCGTTGCGGCCGAATTTAGTAGATTTACCTTCTGAGAACCCTCGGTTGGGTTAGAAGCGAGGTTGTTCCATGCATTAAAATAATTTTGCAAATCCCTGCCTATGCCTACGCTTTGTAGATCAGGGAAGCGCTGCGAAATCTCCTCTAAAATTTGCTTTTTGTATTCGGTCGATTCTAAATTTATATTTGAAGTTCGAAGTCTAGCAAACGTAAACTCATCATGCACGCGCACGACCGTATCGACCTGCGTACCTCTGCCGATATCGCCAGGGATATCGTGAAAAGGCTCTCTAGCAGACTGCACGACGCGCTGTCTAGTGTAGTGCTCGCTGTCGGCGTTTGTGATATTGTGTCCGGTCGTAGTGATCTGCGTCTGCGCGGCATCCAGACCGCTCACGCCGATGTGCAAAGACGAAAATATATTAGCCATTTTTAAACCCTTGATTTATAAAAATTATTATCTATGCTATTTCCATCTTGGCCGTATTCACTTGCTTTAGTGCCAAAAATTTTTTCATTAAGTGAGTCAAAAAATTCTTTAACAGCAACAACATGCCTTGCATATTCTTTATTAACTTTATGTAAATTTTCAAGCTTTGAACGCATAAGAACAAGCTTTGACTTCACTTCATCGTCTAAAACACTAGCAAGTGTAGTCGTACCGCTCTCTTTTGATACTTTTAAAAGCTCTTTATCTAGTGCTCTTTTTGTATCTTCAAATGCACGAACTAAGGCATTTTTTTTCTTTACACTCTCATCAACGCTTGAGTGCTTAGCCTCTTTTATATTTGCGATATCTTGTATGGTTAAATTTATGAGCTCATCAA
>CALBNA010000352.1 GCA_937896205.1 uncultured Campylobacter sp.
ATTTGGTTATCGTGCGGCGGACGACCTCGACGTTAAATTCCTTCTTTATAAACTCCAAAATTTTTAGATCGCTAAGCGGCTTGGCGGGATTTTCGTTGCGAACGAGATTTGCTACGAAATCCTTGATGGCCTTGTTTGAGACATCCTCGTCGATTGCGGCGGAGAAAAAGCTCTTTATAGGTACCAGCCCGCGCGAACACTCGAGGTATTTATTTGAGATGCCGCGCGAGATGGTTGAGGGGTTTCGCCCCAGATCCTCGGCGATGTCCTTTAGCCGCATAGGCTTGATGTCGCCGCCAAAAAAGTAATCATACTGATACTCAACTAACATTAGGGCGATCTTTCGCAGCGTGGCTTTTCGCATGTCAAGCGCGTCTATGAGGTCTTTTGCTTCTTTTACGCGGGAGGCTACGAAGCTCTCTTTTTCGTCTAGCCCCTCGACATCGATGACGATCTCGGGATAAAAGTCGTCGTTGATGCGCACCTCGATACCGCCCGAGCTCGTGTCGATGACGATATCTGGGATGATCGCCGCAGCCTCGCTCATATACTCGATAGCGGGCGGATTTTTTAATCTCTTTATGACAGCTAGAGCTTCGTTATAGAGCGGGATTTTGCGCATTTGGGAGAGATTTTCGAAATTTAACGCAAGCTTTTTGGCACTCTCAAAGAGCTTCTCGTCCAAATTTAGCTCCTCAAGCTGAAACAAAAAGCTCTCTTTGTAGTCCTTTGCGCCGATGCCTGCGGGCTCAAGGTAGGCAAAGCGCTTTCGCACCGACTCGATCTCCGCCTCGCTAAATTCGTCAAAGGCCTCAGGCTCGTAGTAGCCCTCCTCGTTTATGCACTCGATTATTTTCATCGCGATTTTTTGGGATTTTTCGGTCGGAAACAGCGGCTTATCTATCTGCTCGATTAGCTTGTCGTAAAGCCCCATTTTAGCCACGCTAAAGCTTTCGATACTATCGGTTACGCTGTTTTTTGATATTTCTTTGAAAAAATTTTTCTCTTTTTTGGAGGGCGCGGCGCTTGGTAGCTCGCTTAAATTTCGCTGCTGCACGCTTGCAAACGGATTATCCGCCAAAAACGGCTCAAGCGTCTCCTTTAGCTCCTCGACGCTACTGCTAAGTATCGGTAGCCACGAGCGCAACGTGTGCGAGAGCTTATTTTTGGGAGCTTGAGTTTGCTTTAGCATTATTCTACAAATTTAAACTCTTCGCCCAGATAGTGGGTGCGCACGAGTTTGTTGTTCGCGACTTCGTTCGCGCTGCCGCTAGCTAGCAGGCTACCGTCCTTGATCACGTAGGCGCGGTCGCAGATAGCTAGCGTCTCGCGGACGTTGTGATCGGTGATGAGCACGCCGATGCCAAGCTTCTTTAGGTCGCGAACGATACTTTGTATATCGCTAACGGCGATCGGATCGACGCCGGCAAAAGGCTCATCCAGAAGCAAAAATTTAGGCGTGATAATGAGGCTTCTAGCGATCTCGCAGCGTCTGCGCTCGCCTCCGCTTAGGCTCACGCCCTTTCGCAGGCGTATGGGCTCGATATTTAGCAAATTTAGCATTTCATTTACTTTTTTCTCGCGGACGGCCTCGTCTTTATATAAGATCTCGGCGCCGAGCAGTAAATTTTCCTCGACGGAGAGGTCTTTAAATATACTTGATTCTTGCGGCAGATAGCCGATACCCATATGCGCGCGCTTGTGTAGCGGCACCTTCGTCACGTCTGCGCCGTCTAAAAAGACGCTACCGCTAGTTGGCGAGATGAGCCCGCATATCATATAAAACGTCGTCGTTTTGCCCGCGCCGTTTGGGCCTAGCAACCCTACTACCTCGCCGCTTTTAACCTCCAGCGAGATGCCTTTTATGATGTTTGTTTTTTTGATCGTTTTTTGTAAATCTTTAACTTCTAATTTATGCACCGTAAACCTCGTATTTTCGCCCTTTTTGGCTAGGCGAGATGACTACCTTGACGCATTTTTCGCCAAAATTTGCCAGCGCCTTTTCCAGTCGCTCGTCGCCCCACTCTACCAGGTGAAGCCCCTCCTCTAGCAAATTTTCAAAAAGTCCGTTTTGCAAAATCGCGTCAAGTCCGTTTTGATAGATGTCGTAGTGATAAATTTTATCCCCGTAGCTTTGCATGACCGAAAACGTGGGCGAAGTAACCTCTACATCGATGCCGCGAGCTTTTACGATGGCTTTTACTAACGTCGTTTTGCCGCTAGCCAAATTTCCCTGCAATATAACGACGCCGCTTTGGGGTAAAATTTTTACCACCTCCTCAAGCTCGCTTAGTCCCAAATTTAGCTCTATCATAGCTCTTTTACGTATAGCGCTTGGGCTGATTTTGGGATACTTTTGGTCTCCGGGATCGCTAGTACCTCGTAGCGCGCCTCTTTGGCTAGAAATTTGATCGTTATTACGTCGCCGATCTTGACCTCTTTAGCCGGTTTGGCTACGGCGCCGTTTACGCTCACGACGCCGCTTTTGCACATGTCTTCGCTGACCGCGCGCCTTTTCGTGATATTTACGGTATTTAAAAATTTATCTACTCTCATGGCGGCGATTTTAGCCAAATTTGGCTTAAATTTTTAATTCCTCGCCGCTACATATTAAATTTAATGTAAATTTGACATTTAGCACACGCGATTTCAGCGGAGATATTTATAACAAATTAATCAAATTTGGCTAAAATACGCGTCATCTCAATATAAAGGATAGAGAATGAAAAAAGATGTGAAAAAAGTCGTTCTCGCCTATTCGGGCGGACTTGATACGAGCATTATTTTAAAATGGCTACAAGACGAGTATAAATGCGAAGTGGTGACCTTTACCGCCGATATCGGCCAGGGCGAGGAGCTAGAACCCGCACGCCAAAAAGCGCTCGAGCTTGGCATAAAACCCGAAAATATATTTATAGAGGATTTAAAAGAGGAATTTGCGCGAGATTTCGTATTTCCGATGTTTAGAGCAAATGCCGTTTACGAGGGCGAATATCTACTAGGCACATCGATAGCTCGCCCGCTGATAGCTAAAAAACAAGCCGAAATCGCCGCCAAAGTAGGCGCCGACGGCGTGAGCCACGGAGCAACCGGCAAAGGCAACGACCAAGTGCGCTTTGAGCTAGGCTACTACGCGCTGGGAGATAACCTAACTATCATAGCTCCTTGGCGCGAGTGGGATCTAAACAGCCGCGAAAAGCTACTAAAATACGCCGAAAAAAACGGCATCAAAATAGAAAAGAAGCCGGGCAAAAGCCCCTACTCTATGGACGCAAATTTACTCCATATCAGCTACGAAGGCTTAGTACTTGAAAACCCAGCTCACGCTCCGGAAGCCGATATGTGGCGCTGGACGGTAAGCCCAAAAGACGCGCCAAACGAAAGCGAAATAATAGAAATCGGCTACGAAAAAGGCGATCCGGTTAGCATAAACGGCAAAAAAATGAGCCCTGCCGCGCTACTAGCCGAGCTAAACCGCCTAGGCGCAAAACACGGTATCGGTAGACTCGACCTCGTCGAAAACCGCTCCGTCGGTATGAAAAGCCGAGGCTGCTACGAGACTCCGGGCGGTACGATAATGCTAAAAGCTCACCGCGCGATCGAGAGCATCACGCTAGACCGCGGCGCGGCACACCTAAAAGACGAACTGATGCCTTGCTACGCAGAGCTCATCTATAACGGCTACTGGTGGTCGCCTGAGCGTATCATGCTACAAGCGCTCATCGACAAGAGCCAAGAAAACGTAAACGGCACGGTCAAAGTCGAGCTCTACAAAGGCAACGTCATCGTGCTAGGACGCGATAGTAAAACGGATAATCTCTTTAGCGAGGCGTTTTGCACGTTTGAAGAAGACAGCGTGTTTGATCAAAAAGACGCGAACGGATTTATCAAGCTAAACGCACTAAGATTTATCATCGGACGCAAAAACGGGCGCAAATTTAACTAAATAAAGGATAAAAATGAAAGTACTACTAATAAAAGACGTAAAATCGCTTGGAAAAGCCGGCGAAATCAAAGAGGTAAAGGAAGGATATGGCAATAACTTCCTAAT
>CALBNA010000353.1 GCA_937896205.1 uncultured Campylobacter sp.
AAGTTATATTGTGCGCGCTTGCTTTGGCATTTGGATTTTTAGCTACGGGCTGCGAGAGGAACGACTACCAGCACCCGATGTACCGCTCTACTAAAAATAAATAACCTAAAATTTGGCGGTTTATCCGCCGCCTTAATCTTAAATTTATCTCGCTAACGTTTTATAAAATTTGACGCTTGCGCGCCGCATTTTAAAATTTAATATCATCGAAAAGTTCTTTTATTTCTTAAGGTATGGATACGGATAAAATTTAGAAAATAAAAAAGCGGCAAATTTTAGTAGACAACACAGGTCGAATTTGACCCGGGCACTGCGCCATAAATTTACCGCCCTAAACAAATGCGACCAAACGGCTCGAATTTGGCTACAGATCGCCAAACAGCGCTTTTAGATCTTTCGCGTTTTCGTCTTTGCTTTCGCCTCTAGCGCCAAGCTCGTTTAGTTCGATCTCATGGCCCGTTAGCATGCTAGCTAGCCTGATATTTATGCCGCTTTTGCCGATAGCCTTGCTCTTTTGCTCGGTTACTAGGCTCACGACGGCTTTGTTATCCTCGCCGATTTTTACGGAGCTGATGATCGCCGGCGCCATCGCGCGGGTGATGAGGATCGCAGGCTCGGCCGAATACTCGATCGCGTCGATATTTTCGCCGTTTAGCTCCTTCGTGACGGCATTTATGCGCACGCCTTTGGTGCCCACGGTCGCGCCCACAGGATCGACATTAGGAGATGTGGCTACGAGTGCGACTTTAGCGCGTTCTCCCGGGATTCTAGCGCTTGCGGCGATCAGCACGAGGCCGTCCTTGATCTCCGGCACTTCGGCTTTTAGCAGGGCTTCTAGGAATTTTGGCGACGTGCGACTTAGCTCGACCTTGATGCCCATAGATTTGTCGATATATACGCTTTTTATGACGGCTTTTACGACATCACCCGGTTTAAATTTCTCGCCTTTTATGCGGTTTTTGCGCGGCATCACGGCTCGCAGCTCGTCTATCTCGATAAAGGTATTTTCCTCGCTATCCACGCGCGTGACGGAGCCAAAAACCATGTGTCCGACCATATCTTGATATTTTTGAAAGATTTTTTCCTCCATCAGGCGCTGGATGTGGTACTCAAGCTCCTTGTGAAGCGTCTGCGCGGCGGTGCGGCCGAGGTTGTCGGTAGATAGCTCGTAGGTTAGCTCGTCGCCGATCTCTACGCCGGAGTCCACTTTTTTGGCTTCGCTTACGCCGAGATAATGCTCGTTATCCTCTGCCAAGCGCTCGTCACCATCCTCTACGACGGTGATTTTTTGATACAGATGAAGGGTCTTGGTCGCATTATCTATAACCGCGTCGTATTCGTAGTTTTCGCCGTAAATTTTCTTTGCGGTATTGATAATAGCTCTTATGACGCGCTCTTTTACGTCTTCGATTTCAAGCCCTTTTTCGTTTGCGATAGATTCTATGATATCCGCTATTTTTTCCATATTATTTTTGCTCCGTTATTTAAAATATTGGGGGAATTTTTGAGTTAGAGGGGTATTATACAAGCTTTATACTTTTAAGAAGTTTAATACGTTTTTTAAGATGTTTTTGCTATATTCACAGATTAAATTAAAGATTTCAAAGGATTAAAAATGGAGCTAAAACTCGCTAGAACGCAACTTGACGCCAAACCAAAAACGATCTCTCTTGAAAAAATCGAAGCGGCATTTGCTAAAGATCCGCAACAAATTTTCTATTTCGACAGAGAAAACAGCCACAAACAACTCATCGCTTTGGTCGAATTTTTCGAAGAAAAAGGCCTTAGCGTCTATCACCGCACCGTTCGCTACGGCCTAGACGAAAACGACTACATGTACGAAGTGCATATTTTATAAGGCGAGTTTTGAGCAAAAAGGTATTTATCCAAACGCTAGGATGCGCTATGAACGTCCGCGACAGCGAGCATATCGTCGCCGAACTAAAAGAAAAGGAAAACTACGATCTAACGGACGATATCTCCGAGGCCGATCTCATCCTCATCAACACCTGCTCGGTGCGCGAAAAGCCCGTGCATAAGCTTTTTAGCGAGGTCGGCGGTTTTGAAAAAGTAAAAAAAGCAGGTGCTAAAATAGGCGTTTGCGGCTGCACGGCAAGCCATCTGGGAAGCGAAATTTTTAAACGAGCGCCTTACGTGGATTTCGTACTCGGCGCGCGAAACGTCAGTAAAATTTCAGCCGCGGTTAAGACGCCTAAATTTATCAGCACCGACATAAATCACGACGAGAGCGAGTATGCATTCGGCGAATTTCGCGGCTCGCCGTATAAAAGCCACATAAATATCTCGATCGGCTGCGATAAAAAATGCACCTACTGCATCGTTCCGCACACCAGAGGCGACGAGATCTCGATCCCCGCAAATTTGATCCTGCGCGAAGTAAAAAAAGCCGCCGAGGGTGGAGCAAAGGAAATTTTCTTGCTCGGGCAAAACGTAAACAACTACGGCAAGAGATTTTCGGGCGCGCACGAGAAGATCGATTTTAGCGACCTGCTCGTAAAAATCAGCGAGATCGATGGCGTCGAGCGAATACGATTTACCAGCCCTCATCCGCTCCATATGGACGATAAATTTTTAGAAATCTTTAGTCAAAATCCTAAAATTTGCAAATCCATGCACATGCCGCTTCAAAGCGGAAACACCAAAGTCCTGCGCGAGATGAAGCGCGGATATACCAAGGAGTGGTTTTTAGACCGAGCCGCCAGGCTGCGCGCGATGTGCCCTGGAGTCAGCATCTCAACCGACATCATCGTGGCGTTTCCGGGCGAAACAGACGAGGAGTTTGAGGATACGATGGATGTACTAGAAAAGGTACGCTTCGAGCAAATTTTTAGCTTCAAGTATTCGCCCCGCCCGATGACTAAGGCGGCGGAGTTTACAAATCAAATCGACGAAGCCGTCGCAAGCGCTCGTTTAACCCGCCTACAAAGTCGCCACAACGAGATTTTAGACGAAATCGTCGCGGCGCAAAAAGGTAAAATTTTCGACGTATATTTTGAGGAGCTTCGCGCAAACGGCGGCGTCGCCGGCAGGAGCTTTAATAACTTCCTCGTTCAAGTCGCAGGTAGCGAAGAGCTGCTAGGCAAAACGCTAAAAGTGCGCGTGAACGACCCAAAGAGAATGGTGCTTTACGGTGAGCTTGTGGGCTAAATTTAAACGAAGCGTTTTTATAAATTTAGCCCCGCGCATTATCTATTTTTTTATTTGGATTATATTTTTAACCTGCAAAAAGAGCTTTTCTAAGACAAATTTGACGAACGAACCTTGCGTCGTGCTATTTTGGCACGGCAGGCTTGCGCTGATGAGCTTTGCCTACGTACACTGGTGGAAAAACGGCCAAAATCCGCAAAGACGCGCCAAAGTCATAATAAGCGATCACAAAGACGGCGAGATCATCGCGCGCGTGATTTCGTTTTTCGGTATCGGCGCGATCAGGGGCAGTAGCTCAAAAGGCGCGGTAAAAGCCCTCGCGCAAAGCTTTAGAGAGCTAAAAAGCGGCACCGACGTCATCATCACTCCGGACGGTCCGCGCGGTCCGTATCACAGCGTCGCCGACGGAGCCGTCGTCATCGCGCAAAAGCAAAATGCGCAAATACAAATTTTAAACTACAAAGCGAGTAAATTTTGGCAGCTAAAAAGCTGGGATAAAATGATAATCCCAAAGCCTTTTAGCGAGATTTCTTATACACTCTCGCCGCCTTTTAGCGTGACAGGCATGAAGCTAGAAGCCGCAAGAGAGCAGATAAAAAAGGAGATGGAAAAATGAGCTCAAAGACCGTTATTTTAATTATCGGAGCGCTTTTGGCGGCTATTTTTGTCTCATTTGTTACGCTTAGTCCGTCTTACAAAAACGCGCTTGGAGCCAAATTTTACTACGAGACGGGCGATTACGAAACCGCATATAGGCTCTCAAAATCAGCCTACCGCAAAGATATCTACAACAAGCTTGCTCACACCGTGATGGTACAAAGCGAAATATCGCAAAAATACGCACTCTACATCGCCCGTTCAAACAGCTATCTAGAAAATATCCAAAAAATCAGCAAATCAGGCAAGGTAAGCAAAGTAAATTTAGATAAAATTCGCATGATGTGCGACATCGCCGTGAGCGACTATGCAGAGCTTAAACCGTCAAATTTGACAGACTCAGACCTGCAAGAAGAAGCAAAACGAATAAAAGATAAATTTTTAACCCTACAAAAAGAGCTGTTTTAACTCTATTTTATGGCTTTTTGGGTATTATAACGCATCGTAATTTTTAGGAGAAATCTTTGCTGATACGTCGTTTTTTTAGCGTCTTATATCTTAGCGCCGTTATCCAGTCTAAAAAATGCATATTTTACGGCGAAGCATACAAGGGTGCAACTCCGATCAAAACGATAAAAAATGAATTTGACCTAGAAGAGTCCGGCAAAATCTCAGACAGAATAAAAGAGTATCTAAAAAATCTACAAAAAGAGTATAAATGGGTTTATATTTCGCTGTTTTTCGACGCGCTCGAGCAAGGAGCGTTTGAAGCTAAAAACGCCGAAAATCTTGAAAAACTAGGCATAAAAACAAAGGAAATAGCTTGCATAAATCCCGCTAAAAATTGGCTGATCTATGCAAAACTTTCAGACGTTAAAGCCGCCGAGAGTAAATTTGGTGATACGGACATAGACGTACTTTATTCGCCCATAGTACTTATACAAAAAGAGATCGAGAAACAAAAATTATCTACGGCAAAGACGCTTTTTATTTATGCCTGCAAAGAAATTTTCGCCATCTGCATTACATCAGGTAACGGCGCAAAATACGCCACGGTTTGTAAGCTAGATGAGGACGACGGCGACGAGAACGTCGAATTTGATAAAGAAAACAGCGACGAGATAGATGATTTTATCACGAATGTAGACGAAAGCTTTAACAACATGGACGGTCTAGAAAATTTAGACGATATGTTAAAGACCGGCGATAGCCAAGAGGAGTTTGCCGACCTAGACTACGATATAAATATGCCAGAATCCACCGATGTAACCGCCTCGGTATCGATATTTGGGCGCGATATGAGTATGTACCGGTATATATCGTTAGCGCTTAAAGAATTTTATTCAAATCCTCTATACGAAGGCGATTTTATCGAAAATGTCGTGATTTTCGACGCTACAGAGAGGACGAGCGCTACGTTTTTACACTATCTAGAAAACGAACTCTTAGTAAAAACCGCCGTTTATCCCGTCGATACGCTAAAAACGATGACCGAGCTAATGAAAAAAGAGTTGGAAAATGACTAGTTATAGCTTTATAAGACCTCAGAAAAAACCGATTTTTAACCTTTTTAGCAAAATTTGGCTGTTTTTTATCGCTACGATAGTGTTGCTTTTTGCTGCGGTAAATTTCTTTGTTGAGTTTAAAAGTAACTCGCTACGAAACGAAACGCAAATTTCAAAACAAAAACAAGAGCAAACACAAGAGCAAATCAAGCAAGCCGACGAGCTCACTGCGCTTTTAAAGCAAAGAAGAGATAGCGCAAACGAGATAGCGGCCTCAAATGCTGTCTTAAAACAAAGCCTGCGCAATCTACTCGATCTTGTCCCCTCAAGCATCACGCTACACGAGATCTCGATGGATAAAAACTCACTCGTCGTAAAAGGCACTACGCCTAGCCGAGATATTTACAATATGTTACTCGCCACACCGCTAAAGTCGATTTTTAACACGTCAAATACCTCTTTTTATCAACTAGATAGCGGCTGGCTAAATTTCATCAGCACAAATAAAACCGACAGCTTAGAGGATAAAAATGAGTAAAGATAGAAGCCTACAAAATATCGACGTTACCAAACTACTCATCTATATTCTAATTTTTATAGTCGCTTGCCTTGTGATGATATTTGGCTTTTTAGTACCGAGTATCAAAGAATACAAGCAGGTCAAATACGAAAGTCGCATGCAAATCGCCGCAAGTGCGCAAACGCAAAGGCTCTACGACGCCAAATCAAAAGCCCTAAACGAGATAAAGCAAAACGATAAGGCCGTATTAGACGCCCTTGAAAACAAATTTGACGTAGAGAATTTTACTCAATTTGCCTCAAGGTACTTTATGAACGTAAATCTAAGCGAGCTAAAAGAGGCCGCAAAAAACGGCGAGATCTCGGTCTATGATCTAACGGTAACTGGCTCCATGAAAACTCCTGCTAAATTTTACGAGTTTATGGACGCGCTACAAAACTACGAAAATATCGTCAAAATCGACTTTCCGATCAAAATGCGCAAGGATGCCGAAAAAATCGACGCGATCTTTGCTGTCAAAATTTACAGCTTAAGATAAATCAAAGTTTTTACTCTCCGCTTTTTGTATAATCCTTAAAATTTAAGTTAAGGACACAAAATGATCAAATTTAACAATGCCGCCGTTGCCTTGGCGACTGCGATTTTAAGGGATTATCTTAATGGAACGGTAAATTTTTTCGCCTCAAGAAAAGCTGCAAAATCAGAACTAACAAAACTCACACCGGCCGATTTTAAAAACGTGCGCGCAAATTTGCTAAATTTAGGCTTTAAGAGCGAGTTTATCGATGAAAACGCCGCCGAACTCTCAGAAATCCTGCGCGGTATCCTAACTACCGAGCGCCCTAGGCTGCCAAAAGACCATCCTATCGCTACCTATATCAACGAAAACGACGCCGCGCGCGAACTAATCGCAAAGGCAAAAGAGCTGCTAAAAAAGAAATTTATCAAAAACGAATGGCTTGAAATTTACGACAAACTAGGCAGCTTTAACAGAACGCACTTTGCCAGAAAGCAGCACCAACTCTACTCGATACTCGAAAACAAGGGCTTTGACCGCCCGTCGCGCTTCATGTGGAGCTTTGATAACAAGGTTCGCGACGGTATCGCCGCAGCGCGCGAGCTGCTAGAAGGCGGCAAGGCAGACGAATTTATCGCGGCGCAGCACGAGATCTACGAAAATCTCCTCGATCTGCTCGCACGCGAGGAGGCGGCGCTCTATCCGACGTCGCTGGAGCTAATCAGCGAGGACGAGTTTCGCGCGATGAGACGCGGCGATGATGAGATTGGGTATTTTCTCATCAAAAAGCCGAGCGAATTTTATCCGTTAAATTTAGACTCCGGCGGCGGACTGAAGTCAAATTTAAAGGATGTAAATTTGCAAAGCGAGTCAAATTTAAGCGCAGGAAATTTACAAAACGGCGACTTAAACGAAGCGGTTTTAAATCCGAATTTCCTAAAAGAGCTGTCAAATTTGATGAGTAAATACGGGCTAAATCCAAACGCAAAAAGCGATAAAAACGCGGTTTTTGACGTCGCCACGGGCAAGCTTACGCTAGAGCAAATCAATCTCATTTATAAGCATATGCCCGTTGACCTCTCATTCGTCGATGAAAACGAGATCGTAAAATTTTACACCGACACCAAGCACCGCGTATTTCCGCGAAGCGCCGGCGTCATCGGGCGCGACGTAAAAAACTGCCATCCGCGCGAGAGCGTAGCTAGCGTGCTGGAGATCATCGACGCCTTTCGCAAAGGTGAGCGCGACGAGATCGACTTTTGGCTGGAGCTTCACGGCAAATTTATCTACATCTACTACGTGGCCGTGCGCGATGAAAATGGCGTATTTAAGGGGGTGCTAGAGATGATGCAAGACGTCACACGCATCCGCAGCCTAGAGGGCAAACGCACGCTAGTGACGTGGGACGATCTAAAGAAAAAATACGGGGAGTGATCATTGCGGCTTTTAAATTTGATAAATTTGGTTAGCCTTTGGCGGCGTTTGCATTTGCGATTTTGCCCGACCGCACAACCTTGCGCAAAGGCTATGCGAGACGCGGCGATCAAATTTTATCAATCTTAAAATTTGTGTATTTTTAGCCGCAGTTGCATACCAAAGCTTACAAAAGTTCTTTAATTTTGGATAGATCCGCGCCCGAAGCAAATAAAAATCCGCGGTTTATCGGCGGGATGGCGAGCCGTCTGCACGCTTCTTTAAATTTCTTTTCCATAGCCGCTTTGATATATGGCGTTACAAGGATAAATTTTTCGCTCGCGCCCACGGCTACCTTGCCGCCAAGCGCGCAGCCGACGTCCTTTTCTAGGCAGCGCGTGCATTCGTTTCGCTGCGCCGCGCTTAGCACGAGTCCTAGTCGCTTGCAGGCAAGATCCACGCCGCGAATTTCGTTCGCGCCGCGTTTTACGAGATAAATTTTAGGTGCGGGGTTAGAAATTCCAGGAGTTAAATTTAGCGCATCGGCCGCCAAAAACTCAAAGCTTTTTTTCACGCCGCTAAAGTATTCGTCCAAAAACGGCTCGCTAAATTTAGCGCGAATAAATCCGCGTTTAAACCGGTCCGTTAAATTTGTCTCGTCGGTGAAGTATTTTAGATTTCGCCCCTGTAAAAATCGCTCCAGCTCACGCTTTCGTACGCCTAGAAGCGGTCGAGCGATCACGTAGTCCTCGCGGGCTTCAAGCTCCTGCATGCCAAGCAGCTCGCTAAGCCCCGCGCCGCGCCCCAGCTGCATCAAAAACCACTCGAATTTATCGTCAAACTGATGCGCTAAGATCAAATTTTCATATCCATGCTCGCGGCAAATCTCGGCGAAAAAATCATATCTGGCTGCGCGCGCTTCGTGCTCGAAATTTGACTCGCCCAGCTGCACGCTTTTTACGTAGATTTGTTTGTTAAATTTAGCCGCCAGATCTCGCGCCGAGGTGACCTCGTCCTTGCTCTGCGCGCGGACGTTATAATCCACGATCGCAAGGTCAAATTTCACGCCTGCCTCGTCCAAAAGGTAAAAAAGCGCCGTGCTATCGACGCCGTGCGAAAAAGCAAGCAGATTTTGCCCCAATTTTAGCTTATGCAAAACGGGCGCGCTTAGCATTTTACGCCTTTGCCGTGATCTTGCCCAGCGCCTGGCTGCCCGCCACCTGCGTGATCTCGCACCAGTAGCGACCGCCGATTTCTAGCTGCTCCACGTCGCTTTCGTTGATCAAAATTTCGCCGTCGATGTCCTTGTCCCAGAGCGCCTTTTTCGCGGCGTAAAACATCTCGCCCTCGCTGCTTTCGCCCTCCAACGAGACGATAAATTTTTGCCCCAGCTCCTGCGCGAAGCTAGCTTCGATCGCGGCGCGAGTGATCTTTTCGATCTTGCTTAGGCGCTTTGAGATGATTTTGGCCGGCACCTGCTCCATCTCGTATGAGAGCGTGTCCTCCTCTTTAGAATAAGCAAACGCCGAAACGCGGTCAAATTTAAACTCCTGCAAAAACGCGCAAAGCTCGTCAAATTCGGCTTCACTCTCGCCCGGATGTCCGACGATAACGCCCGTTCGTAAAAACGCACCAGGTGCCTTTTTCATCAAATTTAAAAGCTCTTTGATCCGCGCCGCGCCGCTTCCGCGCCTCATGATTTTTAGCATTTTCTCGCTTGCGTGCTGGATCGGCATATCAAAGTAGTTCGCAAACACGGGCGAGGCGATGATGCGCTCTATTAGCGCGTTTGAGGTCGTGCTCGGATAGAGATAGAGTATGCGCGCGGTTTTGACGCCCTCTATCTTCTCGACCGCGTCGATGAGAGAGATGAGCCCGTCGCTAACCGCGTGATCGCGCATATACGAGCTGCTATCCTGCGAGAGGAAGCTAAAGTCGTAGTAGCCCTTTTTTACGAGCTTTTGCACTTCCAGAACGATGTTTTCGAGCGAGCGGGATTTTAGTTTGCCCTTAAAGGTCGGGATCGCGCAGAAGCTGCATTTTTGATTACAGCCTTCTGAAATTTTTATGTAGGCATGGTAGTTTGAGCCCGTTATCACGCGCTCTTCGCTTGCTTGCAGGTAGGTGTCCGGGCTAAATAAATTTTGCTTTTTTAGGATGATCTCGTCGATCTTATCGTAGTCTCCGACGCCGGTAAATAGATCGACCTCGGGCAGCTCTTTCATCAGCTCCTCGCGGTATCGCTGCATGAGGCAGCCCGTGACTACGAGCAGGGAGCCTTTTTTACGAGCTTCGTGCATATCAAGGATCGCACGGATACTCTCTTCTTTGGCCGAGTTTATAAAGCCGCAGGTATTTACGATGATGACGTCGGCAGAGGCGACGTCGGGCGTGATCTCGTAGTTTTGCAGGCGTCCGAGCATGATCTCGGAGTCCACCAGATTTTTGTTACAGCCTAATGATACTAAGTGAAGTTTGCCCATCTTATACCCACAGATTGTCGATCAGGCGCGTTTTGCCAACGTACGCAGCGACTAGGATGATGGTGTTGTTCGGCTCTATTAGCGAGATTTCGTTTAAATTTCTATCCACGATCGCTACATAATCGACGTTTAGCGGCTCCAGGGTTTGTAGCATCTCGCCTTTTATCGTCTGCGCGCTTAGCTCGCCGGCTGCGATCAAATTTGAGGCTTTTTTAAGCGAATGCGAAAGCTTAAGCGCCTCTAGCTTTTGCCCTTCGTCTAGGTAGGCGTTTCGCGAGCTAAGCGCCAGTCCGTCGGGCGCGCGAACGATCTCGCAAGGCACGATCTCTAAATTTAAAAAACAGGTCTTTACGAAATTACGCACGATGAGCAGCTGCTGCGCGTCCTTTTTGCCCATATAGACGCGCTTTGCGTTTGTTAGATTAAATAGCTTGTTTAGCACGCGAAGCACGCCGTCAAAGTGCCCCGGGCGAGTCTTGCCTTCAAGCACGCTTGCTAAATTTTCAGGCGCGCTGATTAGCGGCTCGGTATCAAAATATAGCTCCTTAGCCTCAGGCGCAAACATCGCATGTACACCTAGCTCCTCGCAAATTTTAGCGTCGTTTTGTTCGTTTTTCGGATAGCTCTCAAAGTCCTGTCTCTTATACACATCTGACGCTGCCGACGAAGA
>CALBNA010000354.1 GCA_937896205.1 uncultured Campylobacter sp.
GTGCCTAGCCTCATAACAAACACGGTTCCAGGCGACCTCGTCGTCGTGCGAAACATCGCAAACATCGTGCCTCCGTACCGCAAAAGCGAGGAGTTTTTGGCTACGACCTCGGCGATCGAGTACGCCTTGCAAACGCTAAACGTACAAAACGTCATCATCTGCGGGCACAGTAACTGCGGCGGCTGCGCGGCTTTGTGGATGGACGAGGCTAAATTTAGCAAAACGCCAAACGTAAAGCGCTGGCTAGAGCTACTAGAACCCGTAAAAAAGCGCGTGCAAAAGCTTTTCGGCGACAATATCGCAAAAAGAGAGTGGATAACCGAGCGCCTAAGCCTTGTAAATTCGTTTGAAAATTTACTGAGCTACCCCGACGTCAAGGCTAAATTTAGAGACGGGGAGCTAAAAATTTACGCCTGGCACTACATAATAGAAACGGGTGAAATTTACAACTACAACTTCGTAACAAAGAGTTTTAAGCTGCTAGGAGTCGAGAAATGAGAAAAATTTTAGCCGCCGTTTTCGCACTATGCTTTAGTTTAAATTTGCTCGCAAATACAGCAAGCGACGACCTAAACGCGACAGACATCCTAAGCGTCGTAAATCAAATCAACGCAGCAAACGCCCAGATCGCCGTTATCAAGGCGCAGTCAGCCGAAAATAACGAAACTGCCGACAAAAATGTGCTTTTTAAAACCGTCCTGGATAAAAAAGAAAAGCTAATCGAGCAGATCCCTTACCTCATCATGCAAATCGAAATCGACGAGTATCAGGTGCAAAATTTCAAACAAGAGATGCAAGAGCTGGAGACAAAAATCAAAAGGCTAAAAAACTCTAGCAATCAAAATTTATACGTTAAAAATATGCTTGAGCTCGAGCGTATGCGTCTTGACGAGTTATTTTACTCCTCGCTTTTAAATTTGGAAAATATCTTTAAAGAGGGTGGTAAAGCCGTAAACGTCAAGCTTGCCGTTGAGGAGACGCTACTTAGCTTTCAGACGAAATTTTACGCACAGTTTAAGACCTTTAAAGACTCGCTAAGCGAAGAAGTAGCCTTGGCGCATAAAAGCGAGCTAGAGGCACTAGAAGCATACAAAAAGACACTCGAGGAGATACTCTACTATCTGCGCGATAACGCCGAGCTGCTCACGTCAAACTACATCATCTCCGAGCTAAATTTAAAAACCGCGATAGATTTTATCAACGAAAAGGCCTCATTTACGAGCAAATTTAACGTTGGCAAGGCTGCGATCATATTCGTCGTATTTTTGTTCTTCGTCTCGTTTACGACGCTACTTAGTAAGCTCACGTTGTGGGTGCTGATGAAATTTTTCGTCAAGCACGATTCGGATAGATATACGAAAGGGCGTATCGTCGAGATAATCAAGCGTCCGATGCTACTCACTCTCATAGCCTACGCGATAGATATCTGCGTCTCGATCGCGTACTATCCGGCTCCTATGCCGATAAAATTTGCAAATTTCCTAGCGATCACTTTCGTTATCGCCGTTACCTGGCTCATACTTAGCGTACTAAACGGCTACGGCATGGTACTCATCAACGAACTCACCAAAAAAAGCGGGCGTAAAGAGGTGATAAATTTGATCCTAAAGATCATCTATTTCATCATCTTCGTTATCGCGCTGCTTATCGTGCTTAGCAAGCTCGGATTTAATGTTAGCGCCATCATCGCCTCTCTTGGTATCGGCGGCCTTGCGGTGGCTCTTGCGACTAAGGATATTTTGGCGAATTTCTTTGCTTCCGTCATGCTACTCTTTGACAACTCGTTTTCGCAAGGCGACTGGATCGTGTGCGGCGACATCGAGGGAACGGTCGTGGAGATCGGGCTTAGGAAAACGACCGTGCGAACCTTTGACAACGCCCTTATCTTCGTGCCAAACTCCAAGCTAGCTAGCGATCCGATCCGAAACTGGAGCAGGCGAAAGATGGGACGACGCATCAGGATGCTAATCGGATTAGAATACAGCGCCACGACCGAGCAGATCAAAAAGTGCGTCGAAGAGATCAAGCAGATGCTGCTCGACCACCCAGACATCGCAAAGGGCGACGATATGGGGTCTAAAAAGGCTAGCAGATATGACCGCGGTATCGTCTCGATCGACGATCTAGCGGGGTATAAGTCGAATTTATTCGTCGTCGTGGACGAGTTTGCCGATAGTTCGATAAATATCCTCGTGTACTGCTTTTCAAAGACGATAGTCTGGGGCGAGTTTTTGGCCGTCAAAGAGGATGTGATGCTAAAAATAATGAATATCGTAGAGGCTAACGGGCTTGGATTTGCCTTCCCTAGCCAGAGCCTATATGTCGAAGAAGTGAAAAAATAATTTTAAAGGAGAGAAAATGAGGGAAGAATTTGACTACGAAGAGGAAGATTTGGAGGAGGAATACTCCGAATTTGACGACGAGAGATCCGAGAAGTACAGTTATAACTACGACGAGAACGACTACGAATACGGCGACGAAGACGAAGAGGATAGCTACGAGATGTGATTTGCGCGTTAAAATTTGGCTTTGCGGGGTAAATTTGCCGGCAGGCCGAATTTGGAACGTTTAAATTTAGCTTTTACGGGTAAATCCGGCGCGTAGTTTCGGCTAATTTTTGAGCCGAATTTGAACCAATACACGAATTCGTCTTTTTTAATGATCCAAGCAACCGCTACCTTCAAATTTAGGCATTTATATCTAGCTTTCGGATTTTATTTAGAGCTTCTAAAAGCTTGGTTACGTCCGCCCCTTTTTCTTGTTCGGCTTTGATAAATTTCTCGAAAAACTCGCGCTTTATATCCTTATAAATATAGGTTTGGCTTTTGCTAGTAGCCTGTATAGGCTTAAATTTCTTTTCTTTTGCGGCGTCTGCCTGCGCTTCTTCTTTGACCGTTTTGTCAAAGTCGCCCTTTTTTAGCGCGATTTTTTGTAGCGCGTCTCCGATACTCTCGCCGTTTTTAAATACGTCTTTTAGAAATTTAAAAAACTCTTTTTTGCTCGCTTCGTCCGCGTAGCTCACGCGAGTTTCGAGATCTTGCCCAAGAAGCGTTATGCGCTCCTTTGCGGGCGTTTGGTCGAAATTTAGTGCGCCGTCCTTGAGCGAAATTTTGACGTTTGCGTATTCGCCTAGGATTTTATTTGCCGCGTACTCGAGCCATTTATCTTTAAATTCCTCCTCGCTCATGTCTGAATCTAGCAACTTCGAGGCCTGGGAGTCCATTATCAGGCCGCTACCGCTACGCACGAGCCCTAAGCCAAACCCGCCCAGATCCACATTAAATTTACTCAAAAACTTATCCACGCTAAAGACGTCCTGTCTAAATATATCGGACGGATCGCCCGCGTGCGCGATCAAAACCCTTGTGCTGTCGATGAAGCTTTTTAGCTCGGCGGCTTTTTCTTTACTCACCGATGAGTCAAGTCCGTTTATTTTGCCCCAGACGCTTATTTCTGTCTCTTATACACATCTCCGAGCCCACGAGACCGTACTAGATCTCG
>CALBNA010000355.1 GCA_937896205.1 uncultured Campylobacter sp.
GTTTTTGATCTCCTCGCTTTGGCGAGTTACGTCTTGCGCCTTTTGGCTGATGGCGTTCATTGAGCTACTCATCTGCTCGATTGCAGCAGCGCTTTCTTGGATGGAGTCGGCTTGTCTATGAGCGCCGTCGGTCAGATTTTTCATAGATTCGGCTAGGATTTTAGCTTTTGCTTCTAGGCTTTCGGCCTCGTTTAGATTTTCTTTTAGCATATTGCTAACAGCTACACCGGCGCTCTCTATGCCCATGATCATATCTTTTAGATCGCTTTCTAGCTCATCTTTGAGCTCGATTTTAGCGGTATAATCGTTTTTGTTATATGAGTTTAGCACTCGCGCGATATCTTTTAAATTTGAAGATATTGAGCTAAAGAATTTATTTAGCAAATCTTTTAGTTGCACGAGAGCCGGATTGTTCGGATCCGCCTTTATAGTCGCGCCCATATGGCCTTTTATCATGAGATTTGCGATGCCGTTCATCTCCTCGATCAGAGCGCTATCTTTTTTGATGCCGTAGACTACTTTATCTATATTTTCGTTGATAGCCCTACTCATAACGCCGAATTCATCCTGCGTATTTACGGTTAACTTTTCAGGAGCCTTAGATACCTCATGTGTAACGAATTTAAACGTATCCTCAAGCTTTTCTTGGATAGTTTTTATCGGACTGAGAGATTTTTTAAGCAATACATAAACAAAAATCGAAAGAGCGACTATAAATAACGCCGCTAGCGCAAGCTGAGCCTTAAGTAGAGGAAGGGTATTGCTAGAAAAAGTATCCGCTCCGATAGCTGCGACAGCTAGCCAGCCTTTATCGTTGATAGGCAAAAGTTTAGCCGTTACGTTCTCGCCCTTATAGTTAGTATAAGGAATAAGTCCGTTTTTATCAAATTTCTTTTCTGCATATTGCTTGGAGAGATATGTAGTAGAGTCGACTGATTTACCGACGTTCTCAGGATTTGAGTGCATTAGCATGACGCCGTCTTGATTCATTAGATAAACGTAGCCGTATTCGGTCTTGCCCATATCGAGGATTTTTTTGCTTAGAGTTTTTATATCGATATCTATACCTACTATACCGACAAATTTACCGTTTTTTACCGCAGGTGCTACGAAAGTTACGACCAAATCGTTAGTCGAAGTTAAGCGAGGCTGCATATAAATAGCTTTATTTTCATTTTTAGCCGCTCCATACCAACCCCTAGTTCGCGGATCATAGTTATCGGCCAAAGTTGTTCTTTTACCGTCTGATTGGAAAAAATAACCATCCTCGCGTCCATAGTAAACATAAGTAACCAACGAATTTGCAAGCTCTTTTTCTAGCACCAAGTGACGCATTATATCATCGCCGTCGTCTGAAATTTTCTCGATGTTTGCAGCTATTTTTTTGACCATAGCCAAATAATCTTCAAAAAACGAATTAGCAACAGTATTGACGTCTTTTAAAATTTGAGCCTGATTTTGGCTAACGAGCTGAACGACCTTATTCTCAGCCGTATAATAACTAACCGCCGAAATAGCAGCAAACGAAACGATCAGCGCGACGATAAGCATCACAGCGATCTTGTTCGTGATAGAACGCATTTTCTCTCCTTAGATTTTGATTAAAATTTCTATTTTACTACGTTAAAAATTAAATAAAATTAAAACTTTACATTAACTATGTTTTAAAAGCAAAATCCAGTCCAAATTTATTAAAAATAAGAAGTAATTTTTATGAGAATAAAATATAAAGCGGAATGAAAGCAAAATCAGCGTAGCAAAAATGATAAATTTAATCCAAATTTATACCGCTCCGAGTTAAATTTAACGACTGAATTTTAAACGCCTCGCCAAGTCAAATTTAACCCAGCGAGGCTTTATCAAATTTAAGCCGCAAATTTAGTTAGCGGCTTAAAATTTAAACAAATTTCGGATCGCTAAACGCCGTTAGCTCAGGCGCCTTACCCGTAAATTTCTCGATATTTACAAGCGCGGTGTGGCTGATGTTGCCGTTAGCTAGCTTGCTAGTCGGGATATCGATAGTTAGTACGTTTGGCGAGCCGTTTTTGCAAAGACCCGCGTCAAATCCGTCGTACCATACGCCTTCAGCGAGCTTAACTACGCCCTCTTTGATATCTTGCGTCACCAAGGCACCCGCTAGAACTTCGCCGCGCGCGTTAAATACTCTAACCAAATCGCCCGTTTTGATACCTTTTTTCGCGGCGTCTTTAGGGTGTATCCAGATCGGCTCGCGGTTTGCAATCGCGTAGTTTTTGCGCAGAGAGGTTTGGTTTAGCTGCGAGTGGAGGCGATCGGTCGGATGCGGGCTTAGCATGTGTAGCTCGGCAGGTTTATCTTTCATGCCTAGCCACTCGATCGGCTCAAACCACATCGGATGCGCGCCGCAGTCCTCATAACCCATTTTCTCGATGGTTTCGGAGTAAATTTCGATTAGGCCGCTTGGCGTTCCTAGAGGATTTAGCACCGGATCCTCTCTAAACTCGCCAAATCTCACCCACGTATCGCTCTCAGGCGTCGAGGCAAAAGTTACCGGCTTATTTTCATTCCAAAACTCCTCAAACGGCTTCATATCGGTTTCAAAATCAGGTATAGCCTTGACCTGCTCGTACGCCGCGCCGTAGTACTCTTTAATCCAGTCAAATTCGTCCTTGCCGTTGTCGGTGTAGGCTACGACTAAATTTTTAGCGTAGGCCTTACAAAGATCGGTGAAAATTTGATAATCGTCGCGCGCTTCGCCGTATTTTTCCACGACTTGCTTCATCGGCACGATGTTCATATTCGAGTAGTCGCCCGTCATCGTGACGTCGTTGCGCTCGTATGCGGTTGTGGTTGGAAATACAATATCGGCCATCTTAGCAGTCGGCGTCCAGTAGGCCTCGTTTACGACTACCGTGCGAGGTTTGCACCACGCTTCTAGTAGGTGGTTGGTTTCTTGATGGTGGGCGAAAGGATTGCCGCCGACCCAGTAGATAAAGTCGATATCAGGATACGTGATTTTCTTGCCGTTGTGATCGATCACTTTGCCAGGATTTAGCAGAGCGTCTGCGATACGAGCGACGGGGAATGCATAGTTTGTCGCCTTTTGTAGCCAGCTTTGACCCGTACCCGCAACCGCCGCAGCTTTAGCTACGAAGCGGCCGTTTGCGTCAAATTCTCCGCTATCAGTTCCAATAAACTCGCCCTCGTCGTTAAATTTACCCACGCTTGCGCTATTTACGCCGCCGATGACCGCGCCTTTGCAAGTCGGAGCGCCGCCGTTTGAGTAGTGGTAGCTAAGGCCAAAACCTCCGCCGGGAAGTCCGATCTGTCCTAGCATCGCCGCCAAAGTCACCATCGCCCAGTGCGGCTGCTCGCCGTGATGCGCGCGCTGCATACCCCAACCGCTCATTATCATTGTGCGGTTAGCGGCGAAGGTATCTGCAAGCTCTTTTATGAGGCTTGATTTTAGGCCGCAAATTTTGCTCGCCCACTCTAAATTTTTAGGCGTGCCGTCGGTTTTACCCAGCAGATACGGCAGGAATTTATCAAATCCGCTCGTATAGGTCTCGATGAAGTTTTTATCGTATTTGCTGCTCTCGTATAGGTAGTGCATCATGCCTAGCATCATCGCAGTGTCGGTGTTTGGCACCGGAGCAATCCACTGAGCCTTGTCGAAGTACTGCGCCGTATCGCTTTTAATAGGATCTATTATTATGACCTTTATGTCGCTGCGTTTTTTTAGCTCTTCAAAATACTTAAAGCCCTGCTCGTCGGTGCTAGTCCACGCTATGCGAAGGGTTGCCATCGGGTTCGCGCCCCAGATGACGACTACTTTTGAGTTTTCTAGTACCACAGGCCAGCTGGTTTGCTGCTCATATACCTCGATGCTACCCACGACGTGAGGCATGATGATCTGGCTGGCACCCGTGGAGTAGTCGCCTAGCGAGCCCACGAATCCGCCGCTAAGGTTCATAAATCTATGAAGTAAAATTCGCGAGTTATGCACGTTGCCGCTTGATTTCCAGCCGTAGCTACCGGCAAACACACCCTCTAGCCCCTTTTGCTTTCTAGTCTTTTTTAGCTCTCTAGCTACTAGTTTTATCGCGTCCTCGTAGCGTACTCGTACCCAGCCGTCTTTACCTCTTAGCTCAGGTTTTGGCGAGTCCGGATTTTCTAGGTAGCTTTTGCGCACCATAGGGTATTTTATGCGTGATTTATAGACCATATCGGCGGTGTAGTGTTGCAGCGGATTATACACTTCGCTCGTTTTTTGAAACGGCTCTGATTTTACGATCTTGCCGTCTTTGATGCTAACCTTTAGCATGCCCCAGTGAGCAGCCGTTAGCACCTCGCCGTTACGTACGTTTGCCGTATTTAGCTCGGCGCCGAGTAAATTTGACGCCGTCACGCTAGAAAACAATGGAGCCGCCGCAAGAGCTGCCCCGCCTTTTAATACATTTCGTCTTTGTAAGTTCATTTTTCTCTCCTATTTTTATTTCTCGGTCGAACAAAGTCCAACCTCCGAGCGGGAGTATAAATACTCCC
>CALBNA010000356.1 GCA_937896205.1 uncultured Campylobacter sp.
GCGCGGGCAGTAGGATATTTGTCGAGGAGAAAATTTACGACAAATTTATCGCAGCGGCTGTGGAGAAATTTAAAAATCTAAAAGTCGGCGATCCGCTCGATCCAAAGACGCAAATGGGCTCTCAAATCAACGCCAAACAAGCAGCCAAGATCATCGAGTACATCAACATCGGCGTCAAAGAAGGCGCTAAAATCGCCGTCGGAGGCAAGCTCGCGGCTGCGGGAAATAGCTTCGTCGAACCAACGCTACTAGTGGACGTGAGCAACGATATGCGCATAGCCAGAGAGGAGATCTTCGGCCCTGTGGGCGTCGTGATCAAATTTAAAAACGAGGACGAGCTGATAAAGATGGTAAACGACAGCGAATACGGTCTAGGCGGCGGCGTCTTCACGCAGGATATCACTCGCGCCATCCGCACCGCTCGCGCGATGGAGACGGGCCGCGTGTGGATAAACTGCTACAACCAGATCCCGGCGGGCAGCCCGTTTGGCGGCTACAAGAGCTCGGGTATCGGCCGCGAAACGCACAAAATCATCCTTGAGCACTACACTCAGATGAAAAATATTATGGTAAATTTGACGGGCAAGGTTAGTTCGTTTTATTAAAATTTGCTAGCACAAATTTGGGTCGGGCGCTTTGCCCGGCCTTTTACACGGTTTTTGATTTTTTGAATTTGATGAAACTTTTATAAATTTGAATAAATTTAGAACCAATTTTTGTCTGCGCAAATCTCAAATTTAATGTTAAGTAGCCGATTTTACACCGAAAATACGATCGCCCTCTAGGTCGCAAATTTTATCATCAAATTTAGCCGAATTTAGCTTTGTGTTTTTACATCGCTAAATTTCTAAATTTTAAAAGCCGAACTCTCACGACTCATTACGAGTTTTTCCGCAAATTTGCCGAAAAACGATACCCCGAGCCCGCCTGTGCGATCACGTCTAAAAACTCGTTCACGAGCACAGTATAAATGCCGTCCGTGCGGCTCACGCCTCTATCAAAAAGCGTCTTGGATACATCGAGACGGTCAGACTGACGAAGATGGCGTCGGCACCGCTCTTTTTTTGGCCCTAGATCTCTTCCAGCATGCCGTTTGGCAGCGTGCGCCGGCTATGATGAGATTATCGGCCGCCCCGATCGAATCTGCAGCCTCTTCTTGCGGGATAATATAAAGCTCTTTTTAACTTAAGCTCAAGAAAAGGAGCAGTAAGTTACGACGAGAGCCGTATATAAATATCTGTTAAATATTTATATATTTCATTTAAAGAAATTACTTGTACTTTTTGCTACTTGAGCAACAGTTTTTACCGCTACCGCAGCCACAGTCTTTTTGTTTAAATTCTTTCGCATAAACAAAATACCCCGCACCAATCGCCAGCACGATCAAAATCACCGCCTCGTACCAAGCCATATTTTTCCTTTAAAGGGCAAGTTGTCGCGCTAAATTTACATCAAAATTTAACTGGAGACAACTCGCTGAAGTTTTATTTAGAGATATCTTTAGAATCAACGATTACTTCATGTCCTTCGCCCGCAAACATCCTAGCCTTATATTCGCCCTCGGGCTTTTTAAATGTGTACATACTGTCTTTGTCAAATTTGCCCTCGATAATAACCTTGCCATTTTGCAAAACCTTAAACTCCACGCCGCTAGCGCTACTGCCGTCGCTAAATCCCGCCTCGCAAGTAACGGTATCGTCGCCGTTATCTATGCAGCTCATAAGCGCCGTATGCGCAAAAGCTGGTAGGCTCACAAGAGCAACTAAAGCCGATGAAAATAAAATCTTTTTCATTTTCTCTCCTTTTTAAAAAGTTAAATTTATCTATTTTCTTAAGCCGCCGCTCCAGTTTAGACGCTTTTGCGGCATAAATCCTAAAATGATTACAAAAAACAAAAGTATAAAATAATATATCCCCATGGCTGTTAGACCGCCTACGCCAAAGCTATTTGCGAGAGTGAAGAATAGCGACGAAACTACGAGCGCTAGAGTAAAAGGAAAAAATATTCCAAACGCCATCCACGCGTAACTATTTGTTTGCATTTTTACTACGATCATCGTAGCTATGCAAGGAGGTGTCAAAAGCATAAATATGATGATCGAAGCTGCGTGTAGCGGAGTATAACCGCTACTTTGCCTCATTGCTTCCTCAGGTCTCATCTCTTCACCGCTACTTGCTTCGGTGGCTCTACCGCTTTCGTATATACTACCAAGCGTCGCAACTGCGGACTCCCTGGCGGCAAATGAGCTTAAAAACGCTACATTTATCCTCCAGTCAAACCCTGCAAATTTTGATATAGGCTCAAGCGCACGTCCAGCCATACCAAGGAGCGAGCTTTCTATCTTGTCGTTTTTTTGCTCTCTTAGGATCGTCTTTCTTTGCGTCGAGAGTTTTCTAAGTGCTAAATTTATCGCTTTTGCGTCTTGATCGGATTTTGGCATTATAAATTTGTAAAACTCGGGGTTCTCGGCCTCATATTTTTCGTCTATGCCTTTGCCTCCGCCCATCTTTTTAGCTTTGTATCCGTCGTAAAAATTTAGCAGCCGCGCGACCTTTTCTCTGCTATCTACACTCGCATAGTAGCTTGATTTTTTCGCGGCCATGTCGAAATTTGCCAAAGCTTTGGCTTCCTCGCTTACATAATGCTCCTGTTTTTCGCTTGAAAGTCCCGGAAACTGTAAAAGCGCAAAGAGTATCACGGCTACGGCGATGACTATCGTACAAACCTTTTTGATATACAGCCACACACGCTCGCACGCTCTTATCACGACGCCCTTAAACGTCGGCAGGTGATAAGGCGGTAGCTCCATCACGAAGGGCGCGGTTTCCCTCGTCTTTAAAATCGTCGAAGTTAAAAATTTAGCTATCAGAAGCGCCGATAGCATCGTAACGGTCGAGATATAAAACATCATCACGCTCATTTGCGAAGTATCTATGCTTTTGCTCCCGTCCGCCGCCACGGTCGTAGTCGTATAAAATGCACCCAAAAGTAGCGTGTAAAAAGGCACCTTAGCTAGGCAGTTCATCAAAGGAACGGTGAGGATGGTAGCCATCCTAGCTCTATCGTCGGCGATACCCTTAGTAGACATGACGCCCGGTACCGCACAGCCTCCTACAAATGCCCCGCCAAGCACCAGCGGTAAGGTGCTTTGCCCGTGTAGGCCGAATTTTTTAAAAATTTTATCTAAGACAAATGCCATCCTTGGCATATATCCGACATCCTCTAAAATCGTGATCATTGCAAAAAGTATAAAAAATATCGGCAGATAGTTTAAAAGCGCGACGGCGGAATTTACGAGCCATATAGCGGCGTCTGTTATGAGCGGCACTTTAGCGATATCTGCCGCAGGCATAATATCAACCACAAAGTTTTTAATAGCCGCAAGCAGAGGCCAAGTGTAGTTCGTGAGCTTATAACCAAAAACTATACTACTCTCGTAAATCGCAAAAATAATGGCAAAAAGGATCGGAAAACTAAGCCAACGATTTAGGATTATTTTATCTATCTTGTCCGTTAACGTGGCTTGATTTTTCTTGGCCTCTTTTACGCACTCGCTAAAGACTATGCTCGCGTTTTCGTATCTAAGCGCAGCCAAATAGCTCTCAATGCTTTTGCCGGTTTTTTCGTTAAATTTAGCCCTTTGCTCCGCCGTTAAATTTTCTATCTCGGTGTTAGAGTTTTTTAGCAAATTCAAGGCTGCAGCGTCGTTTTCAAGGGCTTTTACACAAAGCCATCTTGCGCTTACTCCTTCATCTAAAGAGACGCTATTTTGTAGCTCTAAAACAAAAGGTTCCAAATCCTCGTAATTTACCTTAAATTCTTTGTAGTTTTGTTTTAGATTTTTAGCATTTCTTAAAATGTCTAAAATTTCAGCCTTGCCTTCGCCCTTTGACGCGCTAGCACAGATTACGGGACATTTTAAAATTTTAGCTATTTTGCCGGCATCTATGATTATGCCGCGTCTTTTAGCTACGTCTAGCATATTTAAGACGATGACGACCGGGATGCCAATTTCAAGCAGCTGAAAGGTTAGGTATAAATTTCGCTTTAAATTTGAAGCGTCAATGATGTTTAAAATGACGTCAGGCTTTTCGTTTACGATAAATTCTTTCGCTACTTTTTCTTCAAGCGAATACGAACTAAACGAATAGGTGCCCGGTAGGTCAACCATCTCGACATCCACGTCTGCTACGCTAAAAAATCCCGATTTTTTATCAACGGTAACGCCTGGGTAGTTTGCGATATGCTGACGTATGCCGCTTATCATATTAAATACGGTGGATTTGCCACAGTTTGGTTGCCCCACAAGAGCTACTTTTATTTGCAAACTTCAACCTCCACCAAAGCCGCCTCGCTTTTTCTAAGCGATATCAAACAGTCCTGAATTTTAAACTCTATGGGATCAAGAAGCGGAGCGAGTCTTACCGCCTCAACGACGGCTCCGTTTATAAAGCCCATATCGAGCAACTTTTGAAGTAGTTTGCCTTCGGCTTTGAGCTCTTTTATCTTATATAAAATTCCAGCCTGTGCAGAGCTAAGATTCATACGCTTTTCCTTAAATATATAAATTTGACCGCCTCTGTTTTGCTAAAGCGGTCAAATTTAATAAAACTCATTTTATCTCAAAAGTAAAAGAGGCTATAGCTGTC